>JAUWKI010000036.1 GCA_030614255.1 Actinomycetes bacterium | reverse complement strand
ACCTGGTAATCGCCGCGGTAAGCGTTGTTTTACCATGATCCACGTGACCGATGGTTCCGACATTCATGTGTGGTTTGGTTCTTTCAAATTTTTCCTTAGCCATTATCTCCTCCTTAAATACCTGAAAGACCTAACTTGCCTTTCATTCGCCTTTAACTCTGCTAATAATTTCTTTAGAAATACTTGCGGGAGTCTTTTCATAATGTTTAAACTGCATCGTATAAGTTGCTCTTCCTTGGGTTTTTGAACGAAGATCCGTCGCATACCCAAACATCTCTGCCAAAGGAACAAAGGTTTTGATGATTTGCGACCCCGCTTTCGGCTCAATGCCCTCAATGTGACCTCTGCGCCCACTTAAATCACCAATAACATCTCCCATATATTCTTCTGGAACGATGACCTCAACCGACATCACAGGTTCTAATAAAACCGGGGATGCTTTCTTAAAAGCAGTCTTAAAGGCCATTGAACCAGCTATTTTAAATGCAATCTCGGATGAGTCTACAGGGTGAAAAGAACCATCGTGCAAAATAATCTTCACATCAACCACCGGATAGCCAGCCAATACACCCGATTCTAATGCTTCCTTGATTCCCTTGTCAACAGCAGGAACAAACTCTCTTGGAATATCTCCACCGGTAATTTTGTCAATAAACTCATAGCCCTTACCGGATTCGTTGGGTTCAACATCTAAGACCACGTGACCATATTGACCACGACCTCCTGTTTGTCGAATATATTTACCCTCAATATCTTTAATGGATTTAGTCACAGTTTCCCTGTAAGCTACCTGAGGTTTCCCAACATTCGCTTCGACTTTAAACTCTCTAAGAAGCCTATCGACGATGACCTCAAGGTGAAGCTCTCCCATCCCGGAAATAATGGTCTGCCCTGTTTCTTCATCGGTACGAACCTTGAACGTCGGGTCCTCTTTGACCAATTTTTCCAGTGAGAGACCGAGTTTTTCTTGATCTGCTTTAGTTTTTGGCTCAATGGCGACCGAAATAACAGGTTCTGGGAAGAGCATGGATTCCAACACAATCGGCTTATTCTCAACACACAATGTATCTCCCGTAGTCGTCACCTTGAGCCCAACCGCCGCAACGATATCACCAGCATGAGCCTCAGAACAATCTTCTCGGTGGTTTGCATGCATAAGAAGAATCCTACCAATCCTTTCTCTCTTACCCTTCGTGGAATTTAATATATAAGAGCCAGCCTCAACTTTCCCCGAATATACTCTAAAATAGGTAAGATTTCCCACATATGGATCGGCCATTAGCTTAAATGCAAGAGCCGAAAACGGCTCGCTCATACTTGGTTTTCGGACCTCAATTTCCCCTGTTTTAGGATGAAATCCTTCGACCGAAGAAACATCCAAAGGCGATGGTAGATAATCTACAACAGCATCCAGCATTTTCTGAATACCCTTATTTTTAAAAGAAGACCCACATAAAACCGGATTAACAACGGCATTTAAAGTTGCCTTTCTTAAAACCCTTCGGATTTCCTCGGAAGATATCTCCTCACCCTCAAGATATTTGTGCATAAAATCATCATCCTGCTCAGCAATAGCTTCAATTAATTCCTGGTGATACTTCTTGGCCTGTTCTTTTAGCTCCTCAGGTATTTCACGTCTTTCTAATTTTTCCCCTAAGTCATCAAGATAAAAGACTGCATCCATGTTGACTAAGTCAATGATACCCTGAAAACCTGCTTCTTTCCCGATAGGTAACTGAATAAGAACGGCGTTGGCACCCAAACGTTTTTTAATCATATCAACCACCACAAAAAAATCTGCACCGGTTCTGTCCATCTTATTTACATAAACAATTCTTGGAACTCCATATTTATCTGCTTGACGCCAAACCGTCTCAGATTGAGGCTCAACCCCACCAACCGCGCAAAATATCGCAATCGACCCATCTAGCACTCCAAGCGACCGTTCTACCTCAACCGTGAAGTCCACGTGCCCTGGCGTGTCTAAAATATTAATTCTATAATCTTTCCAAAAACAAGTTGTAGCAGCAGAAGTGATGGTTATTCCTCTCTCTTGTTCTTGAACCATCCAGTCCATAACCGCTGAACCCTCGTGAACTTCGCCCATTCGATGTACTTTCCCGGTATAATACAAAACTCGCTCAGTCGTAGTGGTTTTACCGGCATCAATATGAGCCATAATTCCTATATTTCTAACTTTTTCTAAAGGCACTTTCTTTTTCATATTTTTTTAATAAACCCCTACCTCTAACATATAAATTTACCACCTATAATGCGCAAAAGCCCTATTGGCCTCGGCCATCTTACGAAGATCATCTTTTTTCTTAATCGATGCTCCTGTCCCGTTGGAGGCATCCATCAACTCAGCCGCAAGCCGCTCACACAACCTTTTTTCAGAACGAATCCTAGAAAAATTAGTTATCCAACGAAATGCCAGAGTAACTCCCCTTCGCGAATTAACTTCCATGGGAATTTGATAATTGGCTCCCCCTACCCTTCTGGACTTAACCTCAAGCAATGGCTTTACATTGTCAACAGCTTTCTTGAGTACATCAATCGGCTCATTCCCAGTTTTCTTGCGAATTATATCGAAAGCTTCGTATACCACTCTCTCAGCAAGACTCTTTTTTCCCTGCCTTAAAACACTATTGATGAGCTGAGCAACAAGCTTATCGTTATAGATTGGGTCTGGTGCTATTATTCTTTTTGAAACTGAGCCTCTCCTCGGCATATATTTCCTCCGAACTTATTGGGACATCTTTGTCCCGTATTTTGAGCGAGCTTGTTTTCTATCTTCCACACCGGTGGTATCCAAAGCAGCTCTAATAATCTTATATCTTACTCCTGGAAGATCTTTAACTCTCCCACCTCTGACAAGAACTATGGAGTGTTCCTGTAGATTGTGCCCAATACCCGGTATATAAGTCGTTACTTCCATCCCATTTGTAAGCCTAACCCTTGCAACCTTTCTCAAGGCCGAATTGGGCTTCTTGGGAGTTGTAGTATAAACCCTGACACACACGCCTCTTTTTTGAGGTGATCCACCTAATGCAGGGGTACTCTTCTTCTTCTTTATTCTCTTTCTACTTTTTCTTATTAACTGATTTACCGTAGGCATTTTTCTCCTCTTACATAACAGATCCAGTGACCAATTTATTACTTAATATTACTTAAACCACAGCGGAGAAATATAACACTATTGACTTTCTGTGTCAACGACTTCAAGAGCATTTTTTGGAGATATTTCAATATTTTCCAATTTTTCCTCAATCAATGACTCTTTCACGACTACTTCTATATTTCGATAATAACTCAGCCCTGTACTGGCAGGAATCAACTTTCCTATGACCACATTCTCCTTTAAACCAAGCAAAGGGTCAACCTTCCCCGCAATGGCAGCTTCCGTTAAAACTCTCGTAGTCTCCTGGAAAGACGCAGCCGACAAGAAACTATCAGTCGCCAAGGACGCTTTGGTTATTCCCAAGAGCACTTGCTTAGCAATGGCTGGCTCTCCTCCCATCTCTGTAATCCTTTTGTTTTCCTCTTCAAAACAAGCGCGTTCAACTAATTGATTCGTAAGAAAATCAGCATCCCCAGGTTTTATTACTTGTACGCGACGAAGCATCTGGCGAACGATTACTTCTATATGTTTGTCATGAATATCTACTCCCTGAGACCTATAAACTTCTTGAACTTCTTGAACCAGAAATAGTTGAACAGCCTGAGCTCCTTTAATATCCAAAATATCATGTGGACTGAGAGAACCTTCCGTCAGTTGGTCGCCGGCCTTAACTTTATCACCATCGGATATTTTTAATCGAGATCTGCGAGAAATTTGATAACTCTTCTCTCTGCCATCTTTCGAAAGAATGGTAACTTTTCGGTGCTTATCTGTTTCCTCGATTTCAACCACACCACTAATTTCAGCTATCTCAGACTGGCCTTTCGGTTTCCTCGCCTCAAAAAGCTCAACCACACGAGGGAGTCCATGAGTTATGTCCTCACCAGCAACACCACCTGTGTGGAAGGTACGCATCGTTAATTGAGTCCCCGGCTCCCCAATTGATTGAGCAGCAATTATTCCCACAGCCGTCCCGAGGTTAATCATCTTTCTTTGAGATAGGTCCCATCCATAGCAATTCATACAAATTCCGTGCTTTGCTTTACATGTTAGAACCGATCTACCTATTATCATACGTATTCCAGCCTTCTTTATTTTCTCGGCTTCTTCTCGTCCAATTGCTTGACCAGCTTTTACTATCACCCTTTTTGTTCTTGGTTTAACCACGTCTTCAGGGGAAACCCTTCCTATTAAGCCAGAATATACTTCTCCGTCCTCGTCTAAAACGGGAACGGGGATACCCTGAGAAGTTCCACAATCATCTTCCCTAACAATTACGTCTTGAGATACATCCACTAAACGACGTGTAAGATAGCCCGAGTCAGCTGTTCTTAAAGCTGTATCCGCCAAGCCCTTTCTCGCCCCATGAGTTGAGATAAAATACTCTAAAACCGAAAGCCCTTCACGGAAATTTGCCTTGATTGGGCGGTCAATAATATCACCACGAGGATTCGCTACTAAACCCCTCATCCCCGCCAATTGTCTTATCTGCTTCAAATTACCTCTTGCACCAGACTGAGCCATCATGTAAATGGAATTAAACTTACCGAAATTCTCCTCCATGGCCTTGCTAACATCTTCTGTTGCCTTGGTCCAAATATCAACAGCTTTCTGGTGGCGCTCCTCATTTGTTATGAGACCTCTTCTATATTGACGTTCTATCTTTTCTACCGCCTTTTCAGGAGCCTCTAAAATTTCCCATTTATTTGGAGGAACCTCAATGTCGTCAACACCTATCGTAAGTCCCGCCTTTGTAGAATAGTCAAACCCCAATTTTTTCATAGAATCCAATGTTTGAGCAGTCTGGACCCTGTCATATTTGTCAACACAATCAGCTACTATGTTGGCGATACGCCTCTTATCCATTTCCTCGTTCACATATGGATAATCATCAGGCAACGCTCGATTGAATATTACTTTCCCCACAGTGGTATCGATTAACTCACCATCTATCCGAACTTTTACTTTTGCTTGTAACTCAACCTCCCCGCTGTCATAAGCCAGGATAGCCTCATCGGGATAGGCAAAAACCATATCTTCACCTCTACACCCATCACGATTTGCAGTTAGATAAAAACAGCCCAGGACCATGTCTTGTGTCGGCGTTGCAAGCGGCCTTCCATGTGCCGGAGACAGAATATTGTTTGCAGAAAGCATAAGCACTCGCGCCTCCACTTGAGCTTCAAGAGATAATGGTAGATGAACTGCCATCTGATCCCCATCGAAATCAGCATTGAAGGCAGTGCAAACCAGCGGATGAACCTGAATAGCCTTACCTTCAATGAGAACAGGTTCAAAAGCTTGGATGCCAAGCTGGTGAAGAGTTGGTGCTCTATTTAAAAGCACAGGATGAGCAGCGATAGTTTCCTCCAAGATATCCCAGACAGCAGGTTTGGCCTTCTCAATCATTCTCTTGGCACTCTTTATGTTTTGAGCATGCCCTTTCTCAACAAGTTTTCTCATAACAAATGGCTTGAACAACTCGAGAGCCATAACCTTAGGTAAACCACATTGATGTAATTTTAAATTGGGACCAATTACAATAACTGATCGACCTGAGTAATCTACTCGTTTACCTAAAAGATTCTGACGAAACCGGCCCTGCTTCCCTTTGAGCATATCGCTAAGAGATTTCAACGCCCTATTTCCTGGACCAGTTACCGGTCTACTTCTTCGACTATTATCAAAAAGTGCGTCTACGGCCTCTTGCAACATTCGTTTTTCGTTATTCACAATTATTTCAGGAGCCCCAAGATCCAAAAGTCTCTTTAATCTATTATTTCTATTTATAACCCTTCGGTAGAGATCGTTCAGGTCAGAAGTCGCAAATCTTCCTCCGTCCAATTGAACCATCGGACGCAAATCTGGGGGAATAACAGGTATGGTAAATAAGATCATCCATTCGGTTTTGTTGTCAGATTTCAAAAAAGCCGACATAACTTTTAAGCGCTTAACCGCTCTGTCGCGCTTCTGTCCCTTCCCCTCTTTAACAACCTTGCGGAGCTCTTTCACTTCTTCCTTAAGATTCATCTTCAATAATAAACCGTGTATCGCTTCTGCCCCCATGCCACCGCTTATATAATCTCCGTATCTGGTTTTCAAATCGCGGTACAGCCGTTCATCTGGGACAAGCTGTTTTATCTTTAACTCTTGAAGTTTCTCAAAAACACACTTCAACCACACAATGTTTTCTGTAGCACTCTCCTCGACCTCTTTAACAGCATTTTTGAAATCATGTTCAATTTTCTTAATCTCTGTCTTCGTCAGCGGACGACTTTTCGTGATTTCATCATCTAATCCTTCTTCTTTGACCACTTCCTCAACTGGAGAATTTAGATATTCGTTCTTTTCGGATTCCAATCTTTCAATCTCTTTTACTTTACTTTCTTCAATCTCAACAATATCTTGATCTAGTTCCTCTTTAAGCATCGGTAAATCTTCTTTTATCTGCTCTTTCTTTATATCAGTAATAATATAAGAGGCAAAATAAAGTACTCTCTCAAGATCCTTAGGAGAGATATCCAAAACATATCCCATGCGCGAAGGCACGCCTTTGAAATACCAAATGTGAGCAACAGACGCAGCAAGTTCAATGTGGCCCATACGCTCTCTTCTTACCTTGGCACGAGTAACCTCAACACCACATCGCTCGCAAATAATTCCCTTAAAACGTATCTTTTTGTACTTACCACAGTAGCACTCCCAATCCCTTGTGGGACCAAATATTTTCTCGCAAAAAAGACCGTCTTTCTCTGGTTTTAGAGTACGATAATTAATAGTCTCGGGCTTTTTAATTTCACCACTCGACCAATTCCTTATTTGCTCAGGAGAGGCGAGACCAATTTTAAACGCATCGAAATTGTTGCCTCTTTGTAAATTTCTCATTCTTCCCTCGCCTGCTTGGGCGTTTTTATTTATCATTAGACCCCTCTCCCGATGTCTCTACCTCATCCGGGACATCCAAATTCTCAATATCTATCTCTTCAGAACTTGCCTCTTCAATTTCCTCTTTTGTACTCTCTTCTGCATCCTCAGATTTCGAGGAAGCAGTCAGCTCTTGATGGAGCTTTGTAGATATCAAATCCATGCCAAGCTTTTCCTCGCCCTCCACATCTGTACTCTCCTTAACTTGTCCAAACTCGGTTCCCGCACCCTCTTCATATGAAACTTGGACGTTTAAACATAGACTTTGCATCTCTTTAACTAAAACTCTAAAAGACTCAGGAATGCCAGATTCAGGTATGTTTTCTCCCTTAACAATCGCTTCATATGCTTTAACTCTGCCGACAACATCGTCGGATTTAATAGTTAAAATCTCTTGAAGAGTATTGGCTGCACCATAAGCTTCCAGAGCCCACACTTCCATTTCACCGAAACGCTGACCCCCAAACTGAGCCTTTCCTCCCAGAGGCTGTTGGGTTATTAGTGAGTAGGGACCTGTCGAACGAGCGTGAATCTTGTCATCGACAAGATGCAGTAACTTCAAAACATATATATACCCAATGGTTATATCCGCGCTAAATGGTTCTCCCGAACGACCATCGTAAAGCCTCGTTTTGCCAGATGGTGGAAGACCAGCTTTAGACAATGCTTCTTTTATCTCTGCTTCTGAAGCTCCGTCAAACACAGGAGTTGCCACAAAGACGGGTCCGTCGACATGTTTTCCGTCATCGCTCCAGCCCTTTTTAGCCGCCCAACCAAGATGAGTTTCTAAAATCTGACCCAGGTTCATTCTTGATGGGACACCCAATGGGTTGAGAATTATATCGATGGGAGTACCATCCTCTAAAAATGGCATATCTTCCTCAGGAAGTATCTTTGAAATGACGCCTTTGTTCCCATGGCGTCCAGCAAGTTTATCCCCTTCGGAAATCTTCCTTTTTTGGGCAATGTATACCCTAACAAGCCGATTTACTCCAGGCGAAAGCTCGTCACCTGCCTCTCTCGAAAAAACTTTGACATCAATGACGGTTCCACCCTCACCGTGAGGAACCTTGAGAGATGTGTCCCTAACTTCTCTTGCTTTCTCACCGAAGATAGCCCTCAACAATTTCTCCTCGGCCGTGAGCTCGGTTTCACCTTTAGGAGTCACCTTCCCCACAAGAATACTTCCTGGGCCAACTTCTGCCCCGACCCAAACAATTCCATCCTCATTAAGGTCTTTTAAGGCTTCTTCTCCTATATTTGGAACCTCCCGAGTTATTTCCTCAGGACCTAGTTTAGTATCTCTCGCTTCTACCTCATATTCCTCAATATGAATAGAAGAGAGAATATCTTTTTTCACCAAACCTTCGCTTAAAACAATGGCATCCTCGTAGTTGAAACCTTCCCAGGGCATGAAAGCCACCAATAAATTTCGCCCGAGAGCAAGTTCTCCAATGTCAGTAGACGGACCATCAGCAATAACCTGCCTCGCCTTTACCTTCTCCCCTTCTTTTACAATTGGTTTCTGGTTTATGCATGTCCCTTGATTCGAGCGCCTAAATTTTTCTAACTCATATACATCCTTACCATTCTTATGTTTAATCTCAACATAATTGGCATCAACTTTAGTGACAACACCGCTATTTTTTGAGACAACCACGTCTCCTGTATCTTTAACGGCTCGATGCTCCACACCCGTTCCTACCAGTGGAGCCTCTGTTTCTAAAAGAGGCACAGCTTGCCGTTGCATGTTCGAGCCCATCAAAGCTCGATTTGCATCATCATGTTCAAGAAAAGGTATCAACGAGGTAGAAACGCTGACTGTCTGAGAAGGAGAAACGTCCATGTAATCGACCTCTTTAGGAGCAACCATCCTCACTTCATCTGCTTTCTTAAGAGGATTATGGATTCTCACTAAAACTTTGTCCGCAGTAAATTTACCATTTTTGTCAAAAGGAGCATTTGCTTGAGCAATAATATATTTATCTTCTTCATCAGCAGTCAGGTACTCAATTTTTCCCGTAATTTTGCCATCTTCAATATTTCTATAAGGAGTTTCAATGAATCCCAAATCATTTATTCGTGCAAACGTTGAAAGCGAACCAATGAGCCCAATGTTTGGTCCTTCAGGCGTTTCAATGGGACACATTCTTCCATAGTGCGAGGAATGCACGTCTCTTACCTCAAAACCCGCTCGTTCCCTGGAAAGACCTCCAGGACCAAGCGCAGATAGGCGTCTTTTGTGAGTGAGACCAGATAACGGGTTCGTCTGATCCATAAATTGAGAAAGTTGGCTACTGCCAAAAAATTCCTTTAAAGACGCTACGATGGGTCGGATATTTATGAGAGATTGGGGAGTGATGGTTTCCAAATCCAAGGTTGTCATCCGCTCTCTCACTACACGTTCCATTCTGGACAACCCGATTTTAAATTGGTTTTGTATGAGTTCTCCGACTGAACGAACTCGCCTATTTCCTAAATGATCTATATCATCGACTTCGCCAATTCCCTGGTGGAGCCTAACAAGATATTGAACTATTTCGAGAAGATCTTCCTTTGTAAGAGCCGTTGCTTTTTCGGAAACATCAAGTCCAAGCTTTTTATTAAGTTTATAACGCCCTACTTTAGCCAAGTCATAACGTTGCGGATTAAAGAAGAGTGACTCAATAAGAGCTTTTGAACTATCAACAGTTGGAGGCTCGCCCGGACGCAATTTTTTATAAATTTCAATGAGAGCCCCTTCTTGTGACTCGACATTGTCTCGTTCAAGCGTATCTTTTACACACTGTGCACCATCAAAAAGATTCAATATATCCTCATTGTTCCCAAACCCCAGAGCCTTAAGAAGTATCGTAACTGATTGTTTCCTCTTCCTGTCTATACGAACAGCGACGATATCTTTTTTGTCGACTTCAAGTTCGAGCCAAGCGCCCCTATTGGGAATGACTTTACCATAAGTAATTATTTTGTCCGTCTGTTTATCAATTTCTTGATCGTAATATACCCCTGGTGACCTAACAAATTGATTAACAACTACCCGCTCGGTACCATTTATAATAAAAGTACCTTTTTCTGTCATTATGGGAAATTCTCCCATGTAAACATCTTGCTCTCTTATCTCCCCCGTTTCTTTGTTAATAAAACGTGCCTTAGCAAAAAGGGGAGCGCCATAGGTCATATCTTTCTCTCTGCATTCAGCAATACTGTTCTTAGTTTCTCCAAAGTGATGCTCGCCAAACTCAAGAGCACGATTTCCGGTAAAATTCCCGATTGGAGAGACTTCTCTCAGTGCTTCCTTTAGACCGTCGGCGACAAGCCATTCAAATGAATCTCGCTGAACTGATATCAAGTTGGGTATTTCTAAAACCTCTGGAATCTTGCCAAAATTTCTGCGCTTTCTTTTAAGAGAATCTGGTTTTCTCACAAATGCTTCACTCCTTATAGACGAGAGGAATAAAATTAAAACGCAAACCTAAAATTTATCACTTTCAAAAAAATTAGTCAAGAAAAATAAAATCGGCCAAATGCTTGCAGTGGATTAAACCACCACTATTAAAAATGGCCGATTTGTCGCAACTCGATTATTTAAGCTCAACCGTAGCTCCAGATTCCTCCAATTGAGTCTTAATTTTTTCAGCTTCGTCCTTCGGGAGTCCTTCTTTAACGGGCTTAGGAGCATTATCTACCAATTCTTTTGCTTCTTTTAAACCAAGGTTGGTTATACTTCTTACCGCCTTGATAGCCTGGATTTTTTGAGCACCAGCACTAGTTAAAATTACATCAAAGGATGTCTTTTCTTCGGCTCCGCCCTCTGCAGCAGTAGAAACAGCCGCTGCAACAGCAACCGGCGCGGCAGCACTCACTCCGAATGTCTCTTCCATCTCTTTAACAAGCTCGGAGAGCTCGAGCACGCTCATCCCCTTAATGGCTTCTAAAATATCATCTTTAGTTAACTTCTTCGCCTGAGCCAAATCTCTTCACCTCCTTAAATCACATTAATTTTAAGAAGCTTTTTGCTTCGCTATACCATCTAAAACGGTAACTAACCCACGGGTAGGCCCTGAAAGCACATTGACAAACCCGGAAAGCGGAGCTTGCATACTGCCCATTAATTTAGCTAGCAATTCCTCGAATGAAGGTAAAGCAGCCAAACTCTTTACTTGGGCCGAGTCCATAACTTTGCCTTCTAAGATTCCACCTTTAATTTTCGGTCCGCCATATTCTTTGAAAAATTTCGATAAAATTTTAGGAGCCGTTATCTCATCACCATAACCGAAAGCCAGAGCCGTAGAACCGGTCAAAAGCTCATCTAATCCTTCCAGTTTTTTATTTTTCGTCGCAATGCGAATAAATGTATTTTTAAAGACCTTATACTCCACGTCTTGTTCCCTTAAAAATTTCCGTAACTCACCTGCTTGATGAACATTGAGTCCGGTAAAATCAGCGAGTACAACAACTTTCGCATTGCTAATCTTCTCTTTTATCTCTTTAACTATCATCTCTTTTTCTGGTCGAGCCATGATAACTCCTTTCACGCTCGTAAAAAAATAAACCTCCACAAACAGCGAAGGTTGTTTAAACTCAACCTCGGTAGGCAAACTTTAAGCTCAGAAGCACCTACTATCTACGGCTAAAAAGCATATTTTCTCTAACTATTCAAGCACCACAAAAGGCTAACAAATTTCCGTAAAACAGTCAAATAGATACCCACGCCCTTACAGGCGTGGTACTTACCTAAATTACAAGCTCCGCTTGTCCTGCATCTTCTCTTCCTTGCATCTCAACATATCTTTTTATTGTCTCTTCATTTATCCCTACGGTGGAAACAAAATATCCCGTTCCCCAAATCCCTTCTCCATCCCAATATACCTTTTCTAAAAATCCAAACTTTTCTTTCAATGCTTTACTCGTGTTGCTCTTGATGCTCTCTACTACCTTACTAACTGCATATTTTGGTGGAATAATCATGTGCAAATGTATGTGATCGACCGCTATTCCTTTCTCTATATATTCCCAGTCAGGATGATATTTTCTTACTTCTTGCAACTTTACTTCCAAATATTTTCTTACTCCTTTTACCAATATCTTTCTCCGATACCTTGTTATCCAAACTATGTGATATT
>JAUWKI010000045.1 GCA_030614255.1 Actinomycetes bacterium | reverse complement strand
GGAGTTGAGAAGGATGCAATCTTTCGATAGCGCTCAGGCCGAAGGGAAAGAAGGCAAAGATTTCGAATACATTTTAAATGAGGCAACGAATACTCATTTGGAGTATATTTTTAGATGAGGCAATAGGCTAAGAAGACTTTCTTCACTCTCAAACTTAAGCTTTTCTGCCTAATCCCTCGGCTTCCTCAATTTTTTTCTTTAATGCTTCATCGATTTTCTCGTAACCTGTTTTTGCTCCTTCTTCAACAGCTTCTAAAATCTTTCCCTTTTTAGATTCGTAAATCTCCTTGCCGGATTCGATAAATTCGCCAGCTTTTTCTTTTAGTTCTTTCCGCATTTCCTTGCCAGGTTTTGGTGCTACTAAAACTCCGGCTAAGGTACCAGCCAAAACCCCTATTGCGGCACCTAGGCCCAGGCCAATACCCATTCCGGAGAGAAAAATTTTCGTTGAGTGAACCATTCCTCCTAATCGTTCTTCTGCCATCAAAAACACCTCCCGGAAACAGTTTTCTTACAATCTTAATTATAACTTACCCTAAAGATTTAGCAATTTTCCCTATCGTCAGAATAACAACAGAAACAACAAACACGCTAATAAACATCGTCTTGCTAACATTAACCGTAGATATCCACTTAACATCCTCATCTGTTACTACAACGTACCCCAATTTCTTCCTAGTAAAAACACCTATCCCACCTCCAACCCCAAGCGGCTTCTCAGCTTCTTTCTTCAAATGACCCGCGGTACGTCCGGGCCCCAATTGAACAACTGGAAGGATAAGTTTGTTGCCAGCCCCACAAACAATAGCAAGACCTGTATTAACTTGTCAGGCTTTATTTAAATAAACTATCATGGACTTACGTCCGCGGAATTTCTAGTGAGAATTAAAAGGAGCTAGCTATAATGCTAGCTCCTTTTAATTCTCGTTATTGATGTTATGTCTTATCTATTTACCATCCTGTTTCTTTGTCTGTTCTTTAACCCATTCTTGGGCATGTTTTTGTATTTGTTCACATTCTTCTTCGCATTCCTTAACACATTCTTCCAACTGTATCCTTGTCTGTTGTTCTATCCTTATCTCGTTTTTTTCGTCCTCGTCTTGCTCCTGAACTTGAATCTTGTTTTGCACAGCTTCTTCAGCTTTTTCGTAACCAGTTTGAGAAACTTCCACCGCTTGCTTAATTGAATCTTCGGCCCTTGCGGGAACTTTTTTAAGAAGTCCGTTTAAGATTCTCATATGCTTCGAAGTAGCCTCGACAACTTTCATATAAACTTCCTCGTCACCTAATTTCTCGCTGATACCTTGAGTTTTATTGAGGTGTTTTTCATACCGATTAAGGCACTTCTCAGCAAGATCCATCTTGCCCTTCTCGATCATTTTCTGAGCTTCAGCTAGTCTTTTTTCAGCAAATCTATTTAAAAACTCAATCTTATTTTCAGCTCTAAAGGTACACATAAGCTGAATTTCCTCAACCCATTGTTTCAAAAAATAAAAAGGGCTATCTGGAGTAATACCCGGCTCCACCAATTCATCTTGAGCCATAGCAGTTGGAGCAAAAATCATAACAACCAACGAAGCTACCAAAAAAACCACTAATATCTTTCTCATGACCCAACCCTCCTCTCTTTTTTATTTCCATTCTTTAAAACGCTGTGACAAAGAAAAAGATACGATTATTTAAACTGTGTATTTTTTTTCGATAATTGAGGTGAGACTCTAAGAGACCTAATATGGCTTGGAAGCTGAAAAAACACTTTGCTCTTAAGATGCGGGACTTATCATCAATGAAAGCAGTTGTTTAATCACTTGCAAAGATCCTTAAGATGACTTACCGCTCTGCCTCCATTCCCATTTATTAATACCTCATAAAGAGGGATGGTATAGACACGCAAACGATTATCTAAAAAATCCGAGAAGATGAGAAGCCCGCCGTCAGCTGAAACATCAAGAGCGGTACACTGATTTCCGCCTACAATAGCGTCTAGTATTTTTCCAGTGCTTGTGTCAATAACAACCACCGAGCCCCATTCCGGGCCGGGAATGCAGTAAGATTTTGGATTATTTGCTCCTCGACATGAGACATAAAGTACCTTTCCATCGGGACTCAAATCGATAGTATTTGGTTTGCAATCAGTTTCAGCAAGTTTTCGAACATTATCCGTTTTAAGATCTACCACCCAAATACAGTCCTTGGACAAATCGGAAGCATATAGAAGCCCGCGCTCCTTGTCCACCGTTAAATGACGTATTGAACGACCACCGGAAAAAATAGTTCGACGCGACCCGTCAATTAAGCTTATCTTATCAATCTCACCCCTATCAAAGCCCGCTACGTAGAGATATTTGCCATCAGGGGTAGTATGCAATCCACGTGGAGTTTTTACGGTTGGCAGGCGACGCCGAAGTTTACCGGACTCAAGATCAATTTCGGAGACATCGTTGCCCGACCAATTTGCTACGAATAAAGTTTTTTCATCAGAAGATAACTCCATCACCTTGCTCCAAGAACTTTTGGTATCGAAAATTCTTAGTACACGGCGGGCAGAGGTATCAATTTCGTAAACCTGAGCTGTTTCCATTTGGCTTATGTAAGCTTTGGTTCCATTAGACGAAAATATTATCTCAACTGAGCCATGCTCTCCAAGATCTATCTCGGCTAACTTTTCTCTCGTCGAAGAAGAGTAAACTTCAACTGCCGGTGGACCACCCAAGAGAGTCACCCAAATCTCTTTGCCATCGGGTGTAAAAGCTACGCCTTTCGGAGCGGGCCCACACTTGAAAACATCCAGGCAATGAAGAAGTTGACCTTCCGGATCCATCCAAATACTTAAAGTGGTGTCTTGGTCAAATAAAAAATCTTTTTCAAAGGGATTATACCCATCTAAGGTCAATTTGATTTTCAAATGTCCCGCAAGCAAACTTTCTTGGAACGGGGTTTCCCCTTCTTGAACCGAGCCATTATTAAATTTTAGAAAACAGCTCGCTCCCTCAGGTTTTGTTTCCAGATTAAGCACCCACGAAAGGGGTTCCAGTTCAAACCGCTGCTCAAATATTTCGCCTCGAATCAGTTCGATACTTTCGGTATATTTTTTAAATCCCTGCCTTGAAATTTCCAACTGGTAGATACCTGGCTCGACATCGTTAGCGGAAAGACTCCCTGTTGCTAAGAGTAAATTTTCCAGCTTGATTACAGAATCCGATGGACTGGCAACTATGTTTACAGAAGCAGATGCGGGTTGAATTGTTGAAGTTGGAGTATAAAGTGTAAGCGCCAACGCGGAAATCCCGAGAAGAAAAAATAAGCTAAGCGCCGCAAAAATAACTAACCTTCTCCGTCTGCTCTTGTAGTTTTTCTTCCTATGCTTTCTCTTCCCAACCATATTTTTTTAAAAGCCCTTCTCGTAGTAATTTCGATAACTTTCTTTCAAACTTTTGCCAAAATAACCTCAACAGGTAACCTCTAAATGGTCATTCCTGTTCTATCAACAATTTTAAAATCAGCTTCTTTTAAGAATTCCTTAATAAAGATGGGTCGACAATCAACATATTTGAGAAATTTTCGTGCGCCCATTCATAAATTTTCATCATCAAACCGGCTTTTCTGGGCTTTTTATCCGGAGGATAATAATCCTTTGGATTACTTTCCCAATAACCCGCCAACAAATCGTACCATTTGCTGAGCTTATCGTAGGTTTCCCTGGCTTCCTCTTTGGTTCTTGCAACCCTGCTGATTCTCACCTTGGTTCCATTATTAACTAATTTTTAAACCGCCAAATCACGGCGCTGAAATGCTATGAAAGATATCGCCAAAAATACAACTATCGTCCCTATAAAAAATGCCATATCGCCAAGTTTCAAGCCATTGGCCAAAGGGTCGGGAGCTAGATGATAATAAAATGGCGATAGCTTCTGGTACTTTTCCAATGATTTAGCAACCTGCGCCAAGACATAAAGCAAATATGTTCCAACGGCCAAAGCGGTTGCAATGCCCATACTTATCCCGCGCCTGCCGGTTAAACAACTTACGGCCAAAGCAATAACTCCAAAACTGAAACTTAAAAGAGCACTGCTAAACGTTGCCGCTGCCAACTGTCCGAGACCGATATTCATATTATAGACATATATGCCGGCTACAAGTCCCAACCATGACATAAAGCTTAAAATAGTTATCCCCCCAACCATAGCTAAAAACTTTTCCAGTAAAACCCGCCAACGCGGAATGGGATTTGCAAGCAATAAGTCAAGTGTTCCGGCCTCCTCTTCCCCCGCAATCACGCCGCCACCAAACCCAATGGCGTATATTATGAACATCATCGGAAGCATCATGGAGAAAAACTCCACATTTAAATATCCTTCAGGCGACGCAATATTGCTACCGGTCCCTCCAAATGCCGCTATAAGTGCCTCAGGCATATTTGCCATGTAGGTTTCCAATTCCGCGGCACTTTCTTGGATGGTCGGAAAAAAAGCGCAAATAAAAAAAGCAAATAAAATCATACCGAAGCTCCACCAAAATAAAGCTTTGCGTCTATCACGTAGATTTTTTAAAAAGATGTTACGAAGCAGCATTCTCATCACCCCCATAGTAGGTTAGAAAGATATCCTCGAGATTGGGTTCGTGACTTATCACGTTTACCACCTCAAATTTTGCCGCTGCTTTGATGACAGCATCTAAAGGGCCCGCAACCGTAAATCGCAATACACTATCTTCCACCATTACATCCCTAACGACAGAAAGATTTTCAAATTCCTCTTTCGGAACAGAGCCTGCAAAATGAATCTCAATTTGACGGAACGCGTGTTTCTTTAAATCTGAAACATCTTCAACCTCGATTAACTTACCGCGCCTGATAAACCCAACTCGGTCACATATCCTTTCAACTTCAGGCAAGATATGCGATGAGATAAATAAGGTTTGACCTTGCTCTTTGGCCTCGTGCACCATCTGATAAAACTCTTGCTGCATCAAGGGGTCAAGACCCACAGTTGGCTCATCCAAAATCAAAAGTTCCGGTTTGTGCATAAACGCTTGAATGAGGCCAACTTTGTGCTTGTTTCCCGAGGACAAAGAACGAATCGGCTTTGACATATCGAAATCAAGCCGTTCGGCAAGCTCTTGAACATGTTTCCAATCGACACCACCTCGCAGGTAAGCAAAATGACGCAAAAACTCTCCACCCTTAAGATTTTTATAAAGCTCAAGTTCTCCGGGGAGATAGCCAACACATCTTTTTATCTTAACGTTGTCCTTATGCGTATCCAGACCGAAAATCGTGGCTTTGCCACGTGTCGGATGAATAAAATCGAGTAGCATTCTTATGGTTGTTGTTTTGCCGGCGCCATTTGGCCCAAGACAACCAAAAACCTCGCCTTTTTTGACCTCCAAATTGAGGTCGGTTATGCCGAGAGTTTTGCCATAGTACTTAGTTAAGCCCTCTGTGCGAATTACTATATCCAAACTCATTGCCTCCTTTCGCATTTTTGTTCCCTGCAATCCAATAAAATGAGGAATTCTCGCCAAAAATCATAGATATTTAAGTTTTATTCTCCTTTTTAAGTAAAATTACCTTCTAATAATAAGGGTAAGGGTTAATTGGTATAAAGGGTTCGGTTATCAGCTCTCGGCCTTCAGCCGTTAGCCAATAGCTAACAGTAAATAGCCATTATCACCATATCAATGAACTACCACGGACTTACGTCCGTGGTTTCCTACATTTCAAGCTTCGCTTGTCCTAAGTCTTCTTTCTCTTGATAACGAATATAGTTTTTTATCATATTCTCATCCAAGCCCACTGTAGAGACG
>JAUWKI010000027.1 GCA_030614255.1 Actinomycetes bacterium | reverse complement strand
CATCTAAATTTCTGACTTTAGCTTCCAATTCTCCCCAGATGTTTCTATTGAATTGAGATCTCTGAGGAGACATATTGGACAAAAGAAATGTTTCGCTATTTTGTAATTCTGTTTCTCTCTGATTAGCACTTGCAACAAGATGCCCACGGTCATAGCCGGATCCAACATAATCAACAAGGTCGGCACGAAACATTTCTGGAATTCGATAGTCTGGACGAAAGTTATCTGAACGATCTAAGCCTAAATTATCAGAATCTACAATTTCTAAAGCCCACTTTGCCTGACGAAAATAATATGAATAACCTAGCACATAATGCCTATTAAACATTATTTGGTCTGCTGCTGGCATTCCGTATCTAGTTTCGCGTCTTAAATTAGGTAAGTTCATTCATCTTCTCCTTTAAAGATTTTTATAATATAACGTTTGAGTTCACCTGCATTTTGGAACGCAGCATAAAAATGTCAGGTGGGACGATTTGTTATATGTGCTTTTCGTTTTCATCATCTTTGAGATTTGCCCGTTTTTATCCCGCTGTAGCATCCGATGTGCGGAAACAGTTCTTAATCCAGATCTCCAACTGTTGCTACCATATTTCCATTTTTATCTTCATTGAAAACCGGCTCTCTTCTGTTTGCTTTTCAGATTTTTTATGCCTGATTCTCTACCGCCTGAACCCACGACGAGTAAAGACTGTAATTGTTATTAATACCTTTTATCTTTTTAGATTGCCCAAATTTCTGGGGATACTCAAGAGTACATTTCTGAATTAAAACGGCCACGGGATTATAATCATTAGAATAAACCTCACAACCCAGCCGCAGCGCTTCCAATGGTATCGCGCCACCACCTCCAAACGGGTCAAGCACCTTCGGAGGTTTGCCGCCATTGGCTTTAAGAATATCTTTTCTGGCTTTTTCAATCATCGATTGATTTAAGGAATTTTCCCATTTGGAGAAGTTGACTATAAACTCGCGCGTGCGGTTCCATTCATCGATATCATCTTGCGCTGGGATGAGAGCGGCGTAATTGGTTGCCCGCGAAGATGCTAATGGCCGCCTTGCCCACCAGATATGCAAAGTGGATATATGCCCATGGCGAATGTTCTTCTCCCTAGCCGATTCTACGCTTACTTCTTTAACCGGAAATGTCTCTTCTATAAAGCGCTTATCTGTCATTCTGACTCAGCACCGCCTGACTTTTGTTCTTGACCATCGCTAGATGTCTTCTCTACTTGCTCATCAAAATCTTCTTCAAAATTATTTAACCAGTAGTCAGTATCATCGCGAATTTGGTCGAATATCTCCTGGTCAATGTGAAGAAGCCTACCAGCTGAGCTCAATCTTTTATAAGGAGGCCTTCGGTCTGTAACCGGGTTCACAGGACCCACACAAATAGCATTTTCGACAGCTAACCATCTTCCCGTAACTTCTCTCAGCTTTAGAACATCCTTTATCGCTTCATCAAGGTCAGTGTCAGTGCTCACAACTACAGCGACATCAAATTCATCCGCGAGTGCAAGCCATATCAAGTCAAGAGCTAATCGCACATCAACACCCTTTTCTCTACCCTTTATAATTTTAATAAACGCCGGTTTTTCATCCCTGTTTTTTACCCATTGGGAACTATATTTTAAAGGACGAGCAAAAGTCCACACATCAATTGCTTTCATCATTTCAAGCCGACGTGTCATATAAGCATTCATCTTGGGATTTTTGTCTGGCGTGTGAATGCCGGTATAAAATCTTACCTGTTTGAGTTGCCGACCATTACCAAAACGAGAGCTACACAACTCCTGGCCAAGTAAGTGAGGATAGGTTTCGCCCTTGCTAAAGACTTTTTTGCAATCATTATAAAAGTTTTGGCCATCGATGAAGACGATGATTCTCAAAGTTGACGGACGTTTTGGTACATTTGCTCTCAAGATATTTCCTCCATTTGCCGATAAAAATTATTGAACTTTTTAAAATTTTCTTGCACATTTGTTATGATTTGTTATAATTTAGTTGTAAAATAAATTTGTTATCTTCCCCGTCGTCTGGGTTTCTGGACTGACGGGGTTTATTTTATGCGTTAAGTATTCTTCTTCCCTGCCCGAGCCTGATAAGCACCGTCAAGCCGGAAAAGGAAATCTTTTGCAGTTTTAAGAACCTCTTCACAAAATCCTTGCTTTATCACTATTGATTTACTAACAATTTTCTTGTTAATCGAAAATTCTTTTAATTCAAGAAGGTCTGGTTTTGCTTTTATATATTTCTCAACCTTTCCCGCGTTGGAAGAATCATCTAGCTTTCCATTGTTATGAACTATAAAATTCCTGATTCGATTATAGTGCTTTATTTCAGCCCACTCATCGTTTTCTGGAAAATCAATTTCCGCCACTTTCTTTAAATAATTTTTGGCACGCTCCACCCCTCTGCCTTTTAAATCACTTAGGGTCAACTTTAATCCAAAATGTTTCTCAGAACGGTTGCAATAATAATTTAAATAATTCTCTGTCACCGAGTAGGACAAAACAAACAATGAGTTCCTCAAAAGGCGCGGAAATTCTTCCGTAAGTTCACGATATATCTCAGCATAATATTCGGCAAATTCACTTTGCTCTTCCTCAGTAAGTTTAGATTTCTCATCCCCGAACTTTTTCTCAAGTTTTTTGACCTCATCTTCCAAGAATTTTTCTGCTGACCTTAAGTATGAACTGATGTTGTTTGTCTCAACCATTATCATGCCTTTGTATACCCCAAATACTATAGGGCTTCCATTAGTGCCCATTCGCTTTTTCTCCTTTACCAATCAACTCTTCAAACGACACAATATATCTTACCACCTCAACCAATTCTTCGGCTTAAATGCTTCATCAGACTTTGAATTATAGGGCCGAGTGGAACCATTGGCGGCTTTATGTCCCCTTTATGTCCCCTTTATGTCCCCTTTATGTCCCCTTTATGTCCCCTTTGTCTCCTTTAAAAGATAATATGTTCCTTTCCCAGTAGTTCCTACCTGGTCAAAAACATCCTTTTCAACTAAATCTACGAGGTCTCGACTTGCAGTTTTCTTTGTAGTATTGACAAGTTCTTGATATTCTTTGTTTGTAATCCTTCCTTTTTCCTTAACATACAATACCGCCTCATCTGCTTTTTTATTGGTGCGCCTGACAGGAGTCGAACCTGCAACCTTTGGATCCGTAGTCCAACGCTCTATCCAATTGAGCTACAGGCGCACATAGTTGGGAGTCTGTTGGTTAGGAGTTAGTATTTTCAAACCTAAAATTCCTTTATTCTCTAAAACTACCCACTACCAACTAATTACTACTTACGTGGCGGAGAGGGAGGGATTCGAACCCTCGAGGGAGCTTTTGACCCCCAAGCCGCTTAGCAGGCGGCCGCACTAGGCCAACTATGCGACCTCTCCCAAAAACAGTTAATAGTTTACTGCTGACAGTTTACAGTTTCCAGTCATAAATTTCGAGTATCCATAGGATTAAAAGTGAATAGTAAAAACTGCTTTTGTTTCTTGCTTTTCACTCCTTGCTCTCATCTACCGACTGTCGACTCCTCACTACCAACTAAATTGGCGGAGGGGGAGGGATTTGAACCCCCGGATGGTTACCCATCAACGGTTTTCAAGACCGCCGCTTTCAGCCGCTCAGCCACCCCTCCAGAAATCTATCAAATTGTAGAATGAAAATTGTAACTATTAAATTGTAAATTTCAAAACTTTAAAATCTCCAACTCCCGATTCCCGAATTTTTCTATCCAACTGTCCGATAGGCCCTTAACCTGTATAACTTTTCCCTTACGCCCTTATACTTTCTTTTCACTCATCCATTTGCTTTTCCTGAAGGCTGGCAGCTGGGGGCTGATTTCCTTTCCTTTTTACCCATTACCCTTAATTATCAGTCGGTAGTCAAAAACCTTATAAAGATAAGGGATTTATGCTTTTATATCAACCATCAACCACTAACTAACCTTCTTGCCCTATTACCACTTCACAAGTAAAAGTACTTAATGGGTGCCGAAACAAGTTTATTATAGCAAAAAACGCCACTCAATTTGCTCCAACTTTTTTAATCCTTGACGGCTAAAAAATTGTGGATGAAAATAAGCAAGAGGTCGATTTAGAGGTGAAAAGTGGCAAAGATTAAAGACTATATTGAAGTAACTAAACCGCGCTCTGTGTTGCTTTTGGTATTTACTGCCCTAGCTGCAGCACTTGTTGCTGTCAAAATTTACCCAACGGGCCCGCATGTTCTTATCATAATAGCCCTTGCCCTCATTTTGGGAACCGGAGGAACCAACGCGCTCACTTGCTACATCGATAGAGACATTGACGCCCAAATGTCTAGAACCAAACACCGTCCAATCCCAAGTGGAAGAATTGAGCCAAAAAAGGCGCTGATATACAGCTTAATCTTAATTTTTATTGGCACCGTATTGGTCTATTTTCTTCATCCTCTGGCTGCCCTTTTCATGCTTTTGGGAGTAGCCGATTCCGCCTTAGTCTATAACGCCATAACCAAACGCAAAAGTCCCTTGAACATAATCCTTGGTGCTCCCGCAGGTGGTATGCCTGTGCTCGTTGCTTGGAGCGCAATTGCGGGTAAGGTCGAATTTGTTCCGGTTATGATGGCTATTTTAATAATTTTTTGGACACCAATCCACATCTGGAGTTTAGCCCTCTATTTCTCCGACGATTATGAGAAAGCGAGAGTTCCAATGCTCCCTGTGGTAACAAGTCCTGAGACAACGATAAGATGGATTGCGTTTTTTGCCCTGGCATTGGTGGCTTTTTCGCTCTTTTTAATATCGAACTTTGGGAAAATTTATCTGATTGTGTCCATAGCAATCGGTATAGTAATAGCCACATTGAGCGTTCGCCTTTTATTTAAACCGACAAAGAACATTAGTTGGCAATTGTTCAAATTCTCAAGCCCTTACCTCTTCTTGATATTTCTGGCAATGATTTTGGACTGTTGGATTTAGCCAACGATTAAGATATCAAGCCTGAAGAGCTGAGTTTTTTATTTCGCTCCCTTTGCTCTTGCTTTTACTCTATTCTCTCAATCCCGCCCATATAAGGCCTAAGGACTTCGGGCACAATGACGCTTCCGTCTTCCTGCTGATAATTTTCCAAAATGGCGGCAAGGGTTCGGCCGATTGCCAGGCCGGAACCATTTAAGGTGTGGATAAATCTAACTTTCTTATCTTCGGTTCTGTATTTTATATTCGCCCGACGGGCTTGAAAATCCCCGAAATTGCTACACGAAGATATCTCCTTATATCCCTCATAAGATGGCATCCAAACTTCCAAATCATAGGTTTTGGCCGCCGAAAATCCTAAATCGCCCGTGCAAAGCTCAATTACCCGATAATGAAGACCCAATTTCTGAAGAACCTCTTCGGCATCGCTTGTAAGTTTCTCTAGCTCATCGTAGGATTCTTCGGGTTTAGCAAATTTTACCATCTCTACTTTGTTAAACTGATGCTGGCGGATGATACCTCTGGTTTCTTTACCCGCCGCTCCGGCTTCACGACGAAAACAGGGTGTGTATGCAGAAAACTTTATGGGAAGATCTTTTTCTCTTAATATCTCTCCTCTGAAAATGTTGGTTACAGGAACTTCGGCCGTCGGAATAAGATAGAGGTCATCGTCAGCACACTTATAAAGCTCGGCCCCAAACTTCGGTAACTGGCCCGTACTCGTCATGCTTTGGGCGTTAACTAAAATAGGTGGGAAAACCTCGGTGTAACCATGCTCCCCCGTATGCAAATCAAGCATGAAGTTGATGAGCGCCCTTTCGAGCCTCGCCCCATTGCCTTTTAGTAAAGTGAAACGGGACTCAGCAATCTTGACGCCTCTCTTAAAATCTAAAATATCAAGATTTGTCCCTACATCCCAATGGGCTTGAGGTTTAAATTCAAACTTAGGAGGTTCTTCCCAGGTTCTTACAACTTTATTATCGTTTTCGTTGACACCTACCGGGGTGCTCGGATGAGGAGTGTTCGGAACATCCAACATAAAATCGTGTAACTTATCTTCAATCACTCCGACCTTGACATCTATATTTTTTATCTTTTGAGATAATTCTCGCATCGAAAGAACTTTTTTCCGATCATCTTTCCCTTCTTTCTTGAGCTTCCCAATTTCTTCAGAAGTCCTATTGCGAACACTCTTTAGCTGTTCAACCTCGACCAGTAACTCTCTGCGCTTCTTGTCCAACACAAGGAAATCGTTAAGATTAATATCAGACCCCCTGTTTCCCAGAGCTTTTTTAACCGCATCGATGTTTTCGCGAACAAATTTTGCATCAAGCATGCTTCGCTCTCCTACTTTCTAGCCATCGGATAAGAACCAAGCGTCTTTACAGCACGAAATTTGCACTTAAGACACTTTATCGCCGAGGATATGGCCTCATCCTCAATATGACCCTCCATATCTATCCAAAAACAATAGTCGCCCAATCCTTTTTTGGTGGGCCTGGACTGAATCTTGGTCAAATTTATGTACCGATATGCAAACTCCTGCAATATCTGTAAAAGACTCCCCGGCCTGTCCTCGTAGATGAAAACGACGATAGATGTCTTGTCCCGGTCGGTTTTTTTGGTAGCTTCTTTGCCTAGAAGAACAAACCTCGTCTTGTTGTCCTGAAAGTCCTCAATGTCGGCTTCCAAAACTTCCAGGCCATACAATTTAGCAGCTAGCGTTGTGCCAATAGCTGCCACGCAACCGTTTTTCTCCGCAACCCGTCTAACCGCATCCGCGGTGCTGTTTGCAGCCAACACTTCCACACCGGAAAGATTTTTCGCTAAATATTTTCGGCATTGAGCCGTAGCTTGCGGGTGAGAAATTACCGAGGTCACATCCTTGATTTTTACTCCGGGCTTGACAATTAATCTGTGTCTAATTGGAGCAATTATCTCGCGCTCGATTAACAAATCATTTGCCTCAAAGGTGAGCACATCGAGAGTGGCGTTTACCGAGCCCTCGATGGAGTTTTCAATTGGGACTATGCCATTCTCGGTCTCGTTTTTCTCGATGGCCTTTATCACATCGTAAACCGTGGAGCATGGAACGAGATTCTCTTCTTTTACCAAGACCGCGGAGAGCAACGCTTCCTCAGTAAACGTCCCCCTGGGGCCCAGAAAAGCTATCCTCTTGTTTTCAAATTTCTTCATAATCTCCCTCAAATCTTTTGTTGGACCTACACTGTGCGCCCATCGCTCTCGCGATTGCTCCTTTCTCCTCTTGAGAAAGAGTATGTGGAGAGCTCCTTTTTTTTATCGGTTTAGCGTAAGACCTGCTCTCCTGACGACCATTAATTGTGCTAATAACAACCCCGTCACCACTTTCATTTAAAAGAGCAACTACAAAACTAAGTTTTCCTCCTATATCATCAAAAGCATCGAACCTCACGACACCCACTCTCTGGATAGCCCCCTGAAGCTGGTTTCGGATTTGCCCCTGGTACAACCTCGTATCCTCCAGCTTAGTGTCAACCAAACTTATATTCCTCGCGCATTGATTAATTAAGCTTGTGATGTTGCCTCTTTTTGCTGTTTCATTAACCATTCGGTCCCTTTGATAAATTGTAAATAGTTGAATAGATAGAAAAACTAACCAAACAACCATGATAAACAGAACAATAATTAGAATAATCGGGTTCTCAATAATGAATGACAAACTATAGCCTCCTCTTAACTTCTGTAAAATTATACACAATAGGCACGTCTTTTGCATTCTCTTTTGGCCTGATATATTATTCTAAGAACCTTCAGGGGAGCGCTACAATGTCTTATAAGTCAAAATACGAGAGACTTTTTGAGGTAATCTCAGCAACAAGCAGTGCGGTTGTTGCTTTCTCGGGAGGCGCTGACAGCTTACTCGTTCTCAAAATTGCAAAGGACATCCTCGGAAAAAATGTGCTAGCCATAACCGGTTGTTTGGATATAATTCCCCGAAAGAACTTAAAAAGAGCACAGGAAGTCGCAGAATTTCTCGAAGTGAAACACCTCATCCTCGAAACTAATGAGCTAAAAAACAAGAACTTTGTAAAAAACACAGACAAGAGATGTTATTTTTGCAAAAAAAGCCTCTACGAAAAATTAAAAGGGGTGGCCGACAAAGAAGGATTTCTCTGTTTGCTTGATGGAACAAACAGAGATGATGAGGGCGAATTTCGCCCCGGAAAGCTGGCGGCCAAAGAGCTTGGAATAAAATCCCCGCTTGCCGAGGTCGGTCTCGAAAAGAAAGAAGTCCGGGAGCTTCTAAAAGAACTTGGTTTTTCGGATTGGGACGAGCCCTCTGAAACGTGCCTGGCAACACGTGTACCCCATGGCGAAATGATAACCGCCGGTAAACTCAGAAAGATAGAGAAGGCTGAGATTTTTTTAAAAAAATTGGGGCTAAAAACTGTAAGAGTGAGACTTCATGGAGAACATGCGGCCCGCATCGAGGTAAACGAGGAAGATATCCCGCTCCTTCTTGAGCCCAAAATGCGCAATTTAATCTGGGAAAAACTTCGTGGAGTCGGCTTCACTTATATATCCCTTGATTTGGGAGGATACAGACGAGGGAATATGGACCGGTTATCAAAGAGAGGGCTCAATTGATAAATTCAAAACTTAAAGATTTAATAGAAAAAGTGAAAAACGGTGAGGTCTGTGTCGACGAGGCCATGAGAAAGTTGCGAAATCTTCCATTTGAAGACCTCGGCTTTGCCAAAGTTGACCATCATCGTCCCCTAAGAACCGGTTTTCCGGAGGTAATTTTATGTAGCGGGAAGACCCCGGAGGAGATAAGTAAAGTCGTAGAGTCTCTCAAAAAAAGCAAAGTTAATATCTTGGCCACAAGGGCCGACGAGCAAGCATTTAAGGCAATAAAAAAGGTGGCCCCCAACGCCAAATATCACCCGAAGGCAAAGATGGTGGTAGTCAAAGAAAATGAAGTCCCCCGGGTTGGACAAGTCCTCATAATCACCGCGGGCACATCGGATATAAGGGTGGCCGAAGAGGCGGCCGTAACTGCCGAGTCGATGGGGAGTAAAGTGGAGTGCGTATATGATGTGGGTGTGGCGGGAATTCATCGTCTTCTTGCCTATAAAGAAAAATTGTTAGCTGCTCGTGTAATCGTCGCCGTGGCAGGCATGGAAGGAGCGCTCCCGAGCGTAGTGGGGGGACTTGTTTCGTGTCCAGTCATCGCCGTCCCCACGAGCATAGGATATGGAGCGAGTTTCGGCGGGCTTGCCGCCCTTCTTACGATGATGAACTCTTGCGCTCCGGGGATAACTGTCGTAAATATAGATAACGGATTTGGTGCGGGGTACGCCGCCGCATTGATAAACCAATTAGGAGAATAAATGGACACCAACCGCTCCAACGAAGAGCCCTTAAATAAGCCGCCAAAAGCTTTCGAGGAAAGCTTGTATAGAGAACACAAGAAACTTTTTAATCATGCTGATAACCTGCTCAAGTTAGCAAACGATTGGTCTGAAAAAGAATTCAAACCCTCCGACACCTTTGAGAGAATAACAATACTCTTCTTCGCAAAGAGCCGAAAAACTTACTGGGCCATAAGGATGCTGACCGGTATGGGCTTTGGTGAGGATGCCGGCATTCTCCTAAGAAGTCTTTTAGAAAACCTCATCGATTTATACTGGATATCCCTTAAATCTGAAGAGAGAAGTAAACGATTTTTGGATTTTGCCTTTTTCACGTATGGAGAAGGGCTAAGAAAGCTAGAGGAGGACAAGCTCCACAAACACCGAGGCGAGCAAGTTCCCGATGAAATAATAGAAGAACTCTTAGGCGATTACGGTAAAATTGACGAACAACTCTTAAAAACCTTTCGGAAATATAAAAAATGGATGCCGATGGGGCGTCAGGAAATGGCGAGAGAAGTAGACAAGACACTTATGAACGATAAAAAGATTCGCAAAGATGAATTTTTATTTCTTTATGATAAAGCGTACTGGCTTTTATCAAACGTGGCTCACCCAAACCCCTCCAATTTAGATGATTTCATTAAGTCAACCGGCGACAAGTTAACTCTTCGGGCACAACCGAGCAGACGGCACATTGCAAATTGGCTTATATTGAGTTTTCATATCTTCGCAAAGATTCTCGACAAGACCAACGAGGTTTATAATCTTGGAGCGGAGGAAAAAATCAAGAGCTTGAAGGGCCAATTTGCAAAAGATATCAGACATTAAATCCCATTCGTCAATTTAGAAGAGGAATGTTAAACTCAGAAGCGAAGGGGTGACTACATGAAGGTAGCTTACTTTGATTGTTTCTCAGGAATAAGTGGAGATATGACCTTGGGCGCCCTTTTAGACGTAGGACTGCCGTTTGAGGTGCTCAAGAAAGAGCTAGAAAAGCTCCCGTTAAAAAACTACTCAATAAAGGCCGAAAAAGTTGAAAAAGTAGGAATTGCCTCAACCAAAGTCCATGTTCAAGCAGAAGAAAAAGGCGTCATCCGCTACTGGACTAATGTAAAAAATTTAATTGACGATAGCAAATTAGATACGCTCGTCAAAGAAAACAGCAAAAAGGCTTTCCTCACCCTCGCTCAGGCAGAAGCAAAAATACACAGGAAAAATCTCAACAGCGTCCACTTTCATGAAGTAGGGGCTACCGACTCGATAATCGATATCGTTGGAACCGCCATCGGGTTAAATTACTTGGGAATCGAAAAGGTCTTTTCTTCTCCCATCGCCACAGGAATGGGACTCATTAAAACTGATCATGGCATCATGCCGGTTCCTTCTCCCGCAACGCTTGAAATTTTAAAAGATATTCCAATCTACTCCGGCGGAGAAAACGCGGAGCTCACCACGCCCACCGGCGCATCCATCATCAAAACTTACGCCGAGGACTTCGGGGAAATCCCTCCTTTAAGAATCATCTCGACAGGTTATGGAGCCGGAACAAGGGATTTAAGAAAACCGAACGTTTTAAGAATTATAGTCGGTGAAATGATTGCCCGCCCCGAAGAGGCTGAGGAAGATGAAGTGGTTATCATTGACACAAATATCGATGACATGAATCCCGAATTTTATGGATATGTGATGGAAAAGCTCTTCGACGCAGGGGCCATTGATGTATGGATAACTCCTGTATATATGAAGAAAAATCGTCCCGGAACAGCTCTTTCGGCACTCGCTCCCATTCATAAAGAAGAGGCCATCATAGATGTGATATTTAAAGAGACCAGCACTTTGGGGGCACGAACCTCACGAAAGGTGCGCAGAAAAGCCTTGCGCGAAGTGCTTGCGGTAACCACCAGGTTCGGTGAAGTGAGGGTCAAGATAGGAAAATTTAAAAACCAGATAGTTAGCGTCTCGCCTGAGTATGATGACTGTGCCCGTCTAGCAAAAGAAAAAGAGATCGCGGTTAAGGAAGTTTACAATGAGGCCAAACAAGCCGCGGAAAAAGTATTGAAAAAAACTACTTGACCACAAATTTAAATTCTCTCGTGTTGTTCGTTATAAGTTTTTCTCCCGTCAGAGGACCAACGGTTACCGTAAGAAGATTGACTATGCCGTCTCCGGTTGGTTCCAATCCTTGTATTGTCACAGTCTCTCGCGCGCCCGGCGCAAGTGAGCCGATTCTAGCGCTTGCGATTTGCTCTTCAAGCTCAATTTCCGATTTGAGGATGGCCTCAATGGGAACATCATTCTCAATTTGATTCCCTTGATTTTCAACGGTTATCACCACAACAAAGTCTTCTGTTTCAGAGAAGGTGGCTGTTTTCGACTTCTCGTCATACTCAATCCATCGTGGATTGGTTGAAAGTTCTACTATGGCAACACCATGAATTACTTCCAGGGCTTCAACCCCCTTGAGCTGTTGCAAGAAGGATAGAACGCTTGATTTCTCGAAAACCAACTCCTCATCAAAAGATACTAGCTCTAACAATGAGACATCGACTCCCTTTCCCTTAAAAAAGTCTTCCGCTTTCTCCTTAAAAAGAGCGTACGCGTCATCGCTCAACACAAGATACCTTAATGCTTTAGATACCTGAGACGCGGCGACTTCTAGGTCCTCGTCCTTAAGAGCATTAAATATGGCGGGCTGATAGTCTTCCATCCCTTTTGCCCGTATCTCAAAACAAAGTTGCAAATAAGAGTGCGTTCTTCTCAGTTCTTCAGGTGCCCTTAATAAAGCACAGTCTTCTTGCACATCGGCACAGTCCTTCGTGTACTGAGTCAACCTGGCTTTGAGCTCAGCCCTGGAGATAGTAGAAACCTGTGTTTTTAATTCACTAAAACCCTCGGCCGTCTCGTTTGACCTGCGAACCAATTTGTTTGCCTGAATTGCATAGTCGGTATATTGGGATGAACCCTCATTCCCAAAGGTACCTAAAGCATAAAGTAGTCCGAGAATGAGTAGAACCGGTACCATAAACTTCAAGAATTGCCTTCTACTAGAAGACTTCTTTAAATATCTCACTTTGCTGTTTGGGGAATATTTTTTAATCGTCATAACTCCTCGGCAAATTTTTTATTTATCGATAAACCCTAAATAGTATCCCGGGTCGGGGTCGAACTGACGCTTTTTTGTTAGAACGAGGCCTCAAGCTCTACGTGCCCCGCCTGCCCTCACCAACCATTTATCAGATAAGATTATGGTGCCGGGGGCGGGATTCGAACCCGCAAGCTCTTTCAAGCACTAGACCCTGAACCTAGCGTGTTTGCCAGTTTCACCACCCCGGCAATCAATCCGCTCGCCGATAAAACCAGGCAAAAATCCATCTGAATTATATCATTTTTCTTGCCAAATTAAACCACAGTAGTTAAATTACGCCGAAGCTAGTAAAATAAACTCAAAACTTACTTTGATTGGAGAAGTCCTTGGTCGAAGAACTTTTACTGGAAAGATTTCAAATCTTGGAAGAGATTGGTAGCGGAGGTTTTGCGAAAGTATACAAAGCATTCGATAGTCGAATGGAACGAATTGTCGCAATCAAAGCAATCCCCGTCAACGTCCAAAATGCTCCAAGAACAATGAGAGAAGCCCAAATGGCAGCACTGCTAAACCATCCGAACATCGTCACATTGTACGAGTTTGACGAGGATGAAAATAATTACTATCTGGTCATGGAATATATAAGCGGTGTAACTCTCTCAAAAATACTGAAACGAGGAGCCCCTCTTACTCTCGACCAAAGCATCGCCATAGCTTCTCAAATATGTCTCGCCCTGGAGTGCGCCCACTCAAACAATATTATCCACAGAGACATCAAACCCGAAAACATCATGCTCCTTCAGGACGGCAGGGTGAAAGTCATGGACTTCGGTATCGCCCGGCTAAAAGGAACTTCGACACTTACTTCAGAAGGGACTATGATAGGCACAATCGGTTATATGTCGCCCGAACAGGCCTCCGGCGACTACCTAGATGAGGCAACCGACATCTTTGCTCTGGGAGTAGTGTTCTATCAGATGCTCACCGGAGAAAACCCATTCGAAGCTGAAACACCGGCGGCAACCATATTTAAAATCATAAATCTTGACCCGCCGCCGCCGAGCGAGTTAAGCCCTTCCGTTCCCAAAAAACTTGATTCGGCAATCGCAAATGCTTTGGCAAAAGACCCTGATGATAGGTATAGAACGATAACCGGAATGCGCTACAAAATTGAAAGATGTAAACAATCTAGTGCCAGTTCAGAGACTATTTTAAAACCACTTTTTTCACAAATTGCCAGCGACGCCGATTATCTTGAAGGTGGATTCGAAGACGAAGAGAAATTGGAAAATTTAAGAACAAGCATTTGGGCTCTCTGGTGTAATAAACGGGAGACTATCTCAAGAATTTTTGGAGCTTCGCTTATGGCCCTTACATCCTGGTTTGCTTTTGAAAGATTAGCTTTTTATCCTTCAAATTTAGCACTTCTCCTCCCCTTTGTTGTTTTTTTAGTGGCCCTGCTCTTCCCTTTAGGAGGACTAATTCTTCTGCCCATTTTGATTGTTCCGACAATCTTCAACTTCTCTCCCGCTCTTGCTATCCTTTTTGCCATATTTTCGGCTGTCTATATAGTTGTTTTCGGTCGGCGAAATCCTTCGGCTGCAATAATCCCAGTCGTCGTGCCCATCATGGCAAAAATAAATCTGGTCCTCCTTTTTCCGCTTCTCATGGGGCTTTTCTTAACTGCTCCCGTGGCAGCGGTAACAAGCGGTATCGGATGTTTGGGCCTGGAGCTTTACGATCTTTTTTCGGGCCATTCGGTTATCCGGCTATTCAATACCCAAAACTCCCTTCATCTGGCCGAAAATTTGAAAGGAGCTGGAAATCCCTTCACGGCATTTTTCGATATTTTTGGAACATTTATCCACCAACCCATACTTTTGCTTCAGATAATCATCTGGGTGCTATGTGGATTCATCGTCGGCTGGCTGGCAAGAAACAGGCGTTTCGCGGGAGATGTTTTGGGGCTCTCGTTTGGCTTCTTCTTTCTCCTTATAGGATACGTATGGCTTCCCCCGCTACTTAACCAACTTTCTCTGACTCTCGAGGAGATGCTTCGAGCCCTTTCGTTTTCCGTTATAATACTTCTATTGGTACTGATGTTCATCCCCTACAAACATATAAGGATAGCGCAGAGAGACAAAGCCGTCCTTGAAGAGGATGAGGTGGAAGATTGAGTCTCTTAAAGGATTTCGAAAAAAAACTAGAAAATCTGGTCGAAGGCTTCTTCATCAAACAATTTAAGTCCCGTATTCAACCCGTCGAAATCGCAAAAAAGATAGCGCGGGAAATGAATGAGCGTAAGACCATCAGCGTTTCTAGAGTATATGCGCCAAACTCCTTTACCGTCTATCTAAGCCCGGAAGACAAGAAGATGTTCACATCTTTTGAAGGTGCCTTGGCAACCGAGCTCTCCGAATTTATCGTGGCCAACGCAGAAAAAGAAGTCTTTGCCCTACCTGGCGCTCCCCAAATTAAAATGGAGGCAAAGGGCAATCTTTCTCTTGGGGAAATAGAGATAGAAAGCTCTCTCGTTGAAGATATTCCGACGGACAAAGACTTGCTCACCTTCCAAGAAAAAGGTCAAGTCGATCCCATTTTGAAAGACACCGCCCTCATTGTGTTGGAAAAAAACGGGGAACATATCTTCCCGTTTGCCAAAAAGATTATGACTATCGGCAGACTCGAAAGCAATGATATCTCAATAAAAGATTCTGGCGTTTCCCGCGTTCATGCCGAGATTAGAGCGGATGAAAACGGCTTTTTTTTAAAGGACTTGGGGAGCACGAATGGCACGCTCCTAAACGGGAAAAGAATTATAGAGAGCGAGTTAGAAGACGGAGATGTGATTGTGGTGGGCGCTACTACAATCAAATTCCTTGGGAGAAAAGATGCTTAGTGTAGTCCAGCTTGGCCTAAAAATCATTTTTTTAATTTTGCTATATCTTTTTTTATACGTCTTGATTCGGATGATTACCAAAGACCTTAAGGAGGGAGCGGCCAAAAAACCTATTAAAAGGAGCGCCGAGGCAATCAGAAAACCACGCCTTGTGATTTTAGAAAGCACGGCGGAAAAAGCGGGTAAGGTTTTTCCTTTCACTCAAGAATTTATCATAGGAAGGGATCCCGAAAATGACATGTTTCTTAAAGATGTCTTCGTTTCAAAGCAACATTGCTTAATTTATAAGCACGGTAAAAAGATACTAATCAAAGACTTGGGCAGCTCAAATGGTACTTTTTTAAACGGAGAAAAAATTGATAAACCAGAAGAGCTCAGAGTCGGCGACAAGATACGGGTGAGCCAGACGACTTTCAAGTTTGTGGAGTAATTATGAAGTATGGGACGCGCACGGACGCGGGTAAAATAAGAGAGATAAATGAAGACGCCTACATCGCCAACAGCACTATATTTGCGGTAGCTGACGGGATGGGCGGACACAAAGCTGGCGAGATAGCAAGCTCGCTCGCGCTTAAGGTGCTGACCGAAGGCATTTCCCTCGAAAAAAACCTGGGGAAAAACCTATCTTCCGTCATCAAAAAAGTAAACAAGGTAGTGTACTCCAAGAGTTTGACAACTTCGGAGATGGATGGAATGGGCACCACGCTAACTGCCCTCGTCATAAAAGATAATGAGGCCTACCTGGGGCACATCGGAGACAGTCGAGCTTACCTTTTAAGAAATCTCGAACTTATGCAGCTAACACAGGACCATTCGCTAGTTGCTCAAATGATAAAAGAAGGAAGACTAACAGCCAAAGAAGCTCGCTCTCACCCCTTAAGAAGTGTAATAACACGGGCTTTAGGAGCCAAAACAATAGCCGAGCCAGATGTTTTTACCTTAAGCATAAAGACCGGAGACAAACTACTTCTCACAAGCGATGGATTGACGTCCATGCTAACCGATGCGGAGATACTCGGGATTTTGATTAAGGGCCTTGATCCTCAAGCCACTTGTGACCTCCTGGTTGAAGAAGCGAACAAAAAAGGGGGCTTAGACAATATTACGGTGGTTTTAGTCGAATTTGATGAAGATAACGTCACCTCTCAAAATTCTTCCTCAACGGAGAGCCAGGGGAGCTCAAAAAAGATTTCTTTCTTGCCAAGCATGCTCTTTGTAATTCTTGTCTTAACTCTTTTCTATATCACCCTTAGGAGGTAGATTAGCAGTGCCAAACAAGAGGAACAGAGAGATCGGTCTTCTTCTATTGGTCTTCCTTTGTGCGTCAATCGGAGCAATCTTGGTAGATATATCGGATGTTGGCGGGGTATCTTTGGGCGCCATATTTCTCGTCGGAATATTGTTCCTTCTTTTTCTAGCTGCCCACCTATCCTGCCGTTTTTTTCTGCCAAAAGCAGATTACTCTTTTCTGCCATGCGCCTTCCTTCTGGTTTCCCTCGGTACAATTATGATTTATCGACTCAAACCCAGTCTCATTTGGCTACAACTGCTCTGGGTTGGCATCGGCATTCTGGCCATAACATTTGTTCTAATACTTTTCGGAGGCAAAAATTACCGCCTTCTTGAAAACTACAAATACATTTGCGTGCTGACCGGAATCTCTCTTCTTCTCTCCCCCGTCTTTTTTGGGAAAGAAATATATGGAGCAAAACTTTGGCTAAGAATTGGCCCTCTCTCGTTTCAGCCCGCAGAAATCGCTAAACTGTTGATAATCATCTTCTTGGCCGCCTATTTGAAGGAGAAATCGGAGCTTCTCTCAACGGCCACCAGACGAGTTGGAAAAATAGATGTTCCCGACCTTAAGCATTTCGGCCCCCTGCTTGTTATGTGGGTCATATCGCTGGTCATATTGGTTCTCGAAAAAGATCTTGGTTCTTCGCTCCTTTTCTTTGGAACTTTTCTCGCCATGCTCTATGTGGCCACCGGAAGAACCGCGTATGTAATTGCCGGCGGGGCTCTGTTCTTTGCGGGAGCAGCCGCCTGCTATGGGATTTTTCCTCACGTTCAAACCCGCATCGACATTTGGCTAAACCCCTGGTTCGATGTAACCGGCAAAGGGTACCAAATAGTTCAATCTCTCTTTGCCATAGCGAGTGGCGGTATTTCGGGTTCAGGTCTTGGGCGGGGCTTCCCTTTTCATATCCCTGCTGTTCATACGGACTTCATCTTCTCGGCAATATGCGAGGAGCTGGGTCTTTTGGGCGGTGTCGCCGTCGCTTCGGTCTATCTGTTAATTGTCTATAGGGGTCTAAAGGTTGGGTTGCAAACAGAGGATGTATTCGGAAAACTCCTTGCCGTGGGATTAACATCGGTATTTGCGATACAGTCGTGGGTCATTATGGCGGGGGTAACGAAACTTATCCCGTTGACAGGCATCACCCTTCCCTTCATGAGTTATGGCGGGAGCTCCATACTCTCCAATTTTATACTGCTCGGTCTCCTGCTAAGCATATCCGCCGAAGCTCCATCTGTGAGCAGCGGGTCACCCGAGGATGTGATAAGCGATGAATAGACGCGCGCGCGCCCTTGGAATTCTTTTTTCGGTAGCGTTCGTAATATTGGTCATCAACCTAACTTACCTTCAGGTCATTGCCGCGCGTAAGACGTTACTGCACCCTGAAAACAAACGCGCCCTAGCCAAAGAGGCCTCCATCGAGCGAGGAAAAATATTTAGCGCAGACGGCGAACTTCTTGCGGGCAACATCGCGAGTGAAAATATTTTTATTCGAACTTATCCCCAAGGAGAGACCGTGTCGGCCTTAATCGGATTCAATAGTCTTACTTATGGACGAGCCGGCATCGAGCTCGCATACAATGACTATCTTCTCGGAAAACATGAAATCTCTTCCATTGAAGATTACGTCGGGGAAATACTCGGCAAGAAAATTCCCGGGAACGATATCGCTCTTACGATAAATTTTTCGCTTCAAAAAGAGGCATTTGACGCATTGTCTAACAACAGGGGCGCAATCGTGGCTCTGGACCCAAAAACCGGAGCGATTCTCGCCATGGCAACGAGTCCGACCTTCAATCCCAACAACATTGACGAAAATTGGGCGTTCCTTGCAAAAGACCCATCTGCTTGCCTAATCAATCGCGGAATTCAAGGGCTATACCCACCGGGCTCTTCCTTTAAAATAGTTACGGCATCGGCCGCCATCGACTCCGTGATGACCTCGCCTGATTCCATCTATAAAGGCCCGGGAGAGATTAAAATTTACGGCAATGTCGTTTCAAACTACGACAAGAAAGATTTCGACGAGGTATCTTTAAGCGAGGCATTTATCTTCTCGGTAAATACCGTTTTTGCCCAGGTAGGATTGGACCTCGGCGCCAAACGATTGGCCGAGTATGCTGAAAGCTTTGGCCTAAACCACAAAATCCCCTTCGATTTACCTGTAAACATGAGTACTATGCCTTCCCCAAGCGAGATGGATGAAGTGGATATTGCCTGGAGCAGCATTGGGCAAGCAAATGTGCTGGTCACCCCTTTGCAGATGGCATTGGTAGGCGCTTCCGTCGCAAATGAAGGCATCATCATGAAACCCTTTTTGGTCGAAGAAATTCGCGACCATAATGGAAATGTAATAAAGTGGTTCGGGAGCGAAAAGTGGTTGGAACCAATCAATGAGGTAACCGCCAGAGAAATTACCAAAATGATGCTTAAAGTAGTCGAAGATGGAACGGGTAAAGCAGCTCAAATCTCCGGTGTAAAGGTGGCCGGCAAAACCGGAACAGCCGAGGTTGCAAACAATGAGCCCCATGCTTGGTTTATAGGTTTTGCGCCGGCGGAAGCTCCTCAAGTTGTCGTAGTCGTCATTGTCGAAAATGGCGGGCAAGGAGGCAAAGTAGCCGCTCCTATAGCCAAAAAGATCATTCAAAAAGCTTTGGAAAAAATCGAGTGAATCACCCCGCAGCAGAGCTGCGAGGCATCAAAAATCAAAACTTAGTTGTTCTTGATGTTGATATTTGATATACCTACGAATTACTTCTGCTGTCACTTTATCTCCCACTGACCTTACAAAGT
>JAUWKI010000015.1 GCA_030614255.1 Actinomycetes bacterium | reverse complement strand
GACTTAAAGGACACTATCGACAACACAGGGGCCTATCACAAAATAAGAGAAAGAATTACTTTAATTGGTATTTTTTTCTTTGGCCGAGGTGATTAAAAAGCACACTTTCATGAGTAATATGCCCATCACGAGTGAACGAAGTGAGCGTGGTGATCTCGAAGCTCCTGGTAAACAGAGATTGCTTCGTCCCGATAAACATCGGGACTCGCAATGACAGCAGGCAACCAATAACTTCATTATAAGGAGCCAAAATGAACATAAAAGTAAATAAAACCACCCTTTTTTTAATCCAAGGGGATATAACTAAACAGAAAACCGAGGCCATAGTAAATGCCGCAAATGGCAGACTTATGGGCGGCGGGGGCGTAGACGGCGCGATTCATAGAGCTGGCGGGCCTAAAATTCTCGAAGAGTGCAAAGAGATAATCAAAAAAATCGGGAGGTTGTCTACAGGCGAGGCGGTTATAACAACCGGAGGAAATCTTCCCGCCAAATACGTGATTCACACCGTGGGGCCAATTTGGAAAGATGGGAAAAATCGAGAGCTGGAGTTTTTGAAAGATGCTTATACAAATAGCTTGGAACTTGCCATGAAAAAAGAGATTAAAACCATCGCTTTTCCATCTATTAGCACAGGAGCTTACAGATATCCGCTCAAAGAAGCAGCAAAAATTGCCTTAAAAGCAGTAGTGGATTTCTTAAAAGAAAATGACCATTTTGACGAGGTAAAATTCGTTCTCTTTACTGAAAAAACTTATCTTGTATATAAAGAAGTTTTGAATTTAATTAAAGATTAGGCCGTCTTTTTCGCAAAAACTCCAAGAATTTTCCCGGCTCCTAAAATCAATACAGCAATCGCAATAAAAAACGCAGCGTCAACAGCCGCGGGAATTTTAATACCTTCTTCCGCTTCATGTTCAGCGTCTCCGTGCCCGGTTACTTCGTGCCCTGCTTCTTCGTGAGCTTCCTCTTCGTGACCTACTACCACATGTTCTTCTTCGTGCTCCGCTTCTTCATGGACTTCTTCTTCATGCTCTGCTACATGAACTTCCGGTTCATGCTCCACGGCTGAAACAAACCTGTGACTCAATCCTCTAGCAGGGATGACCATAAAAAATAAACACAATAACAGAATCAATAAAGCAGATAAACAAACAGAATAATTTTTAAATTTAAATACCTGAGTGCTCATTGCTTCCCTCCTGCAAAATTTACCGAAAATCATTAAAATAATTCTCTTAAAGCCTTTGCTCTCCTTTATTTTTGCTTTAAATAAAACATTATATCATTTAAGAACACTTCCAGTCATCAGCAAAATAAGGGTAACGGGTAAGGGGTATAGGAAAAAACTTTATAAGCCATCTGCTGCTCATGAGATTGCCACGCTCCCTTTGGTCGCTCGCAATGACCTTTCTTTTTTTACCATAAGCCATCAGCTATCTTGCCATATCATTCAAAAGCAGCTACCAGCTTCCAGCCACCAGGAAAACCAAAAGAGCTTTTTAAAATAGCCTCTAGCCATTAGCCCCCAGCCTTTAGCCCTTAGAAAAACCAATAGAGTCTCCAGTGAGAGCCACAAAAAAATATTCTTTGGACGAGCAAAAAATGAAGGAGAACAAATTCACCCATTAACTTTTTTTCTTAGTCTTAGTGTCTAACCCTTTTTTCCAGCAATCCATTATCATTTTTCTTGCTTCTGTTGATTTGACTTTTTTGCCATAAACTATTAAGCCATCTAATATATTGATGCCTCGTTTTAACAGGTCGCCCTCGTTCCTTTTTAAACCAACCATCTCTTTTTTACACAGTAAATCACAAACCCCTTTGGCCACATCAGCAGTGTCCAAGCTTCCAATCATATGAAGGAAATATGAGCGGTCTGCATCTTTAATATTGGGCTCACTTGCTCTCTCTTTTAAGACTTTCAATAATGCCTCGACTTCATTTTTCGACAATGCCTTTCTTAATCCCAAATCTTCCGCTTTATCTATCGGTACCAACACCTTTAGATTTTCATCAGAAAAAGAGATGGAATAATATTCCTGTTTCTCACTATTAAACTCTTTAGTCGAAATTTCTTCTATTTTCCCAACTCCGTGGAAAGGATAACAAATCTTAGTTCCCTTTTTATATATATTCTTCACCAAAACCATCCCTATCTATTAAAGTTATTTACAATACTTGTTCACTATTTAAGCCGCACTCGCACCGATTTTACCTTATCTTCCAACTTAACTTTCCTATTTACTATTTTAGCAATATAATCTCCGATACTTGTCGAAGATGTCCTCACGGAAATCAGGCTGATTTTCATCAACGCCATTTTACCCTTTAACAATAATAACGCAATTTACACTATTCTACGAGAAAAAATGTTAAACACAGCTTAGTTCGTTAGAAACAAGTTCCTCTTTTAGTTTCTCTTGTATTGATTGAGATAAATAATTAGAATCGATTTCGCGAGCTAAACTGTAAATAAAGAAGATAAGGCACGTATGGATTAATCACCAGGAGACTCGTTCTCGATTTCGGCCACATTTCTGCTGGCGTTTAAAAGTTTATCATCTAAACGTTCCAGTTTTTTCTCGGCTTCATCGTATTTATTTTTGGCATTATAAATATGTTTCCCTACCACCTCAAAATCCTCCTGAAATCGTCCAAGGTCTCCTTGAAGCCGTCCAAGGTAATTCATTACTTCACGAGCACTTTTTTCGATATCAAGACCTTTGAGCCCCATTACTATCACTTGCAAATAAGCAAGAAAACTATTGGGAGATACCGGAATCACACGTTTTTCGATTGCGTAACTCCCCAGGGCCTCACTGGCAACAATGACTTCGTAATATACACTTTCCGCGGGAATGTACATAAGAGCGAAATCATAAGTTCCTTCGTCCGGTAAAATGTACTTTCCAGAGATAGCATCTATGTGTTTCTTAACATCGCGAACAAAACTTTTTCGATTAATCTTGCGCTCTTCTTCAGTTTTGCTTTCAACTAAACGCTTGAAGTTTTCGAGGGGAAATTTCGAATCGATTGGAACTAACATCTTACCCAGTCTAACGATAGCATCCACTCTTTCTCCACTTCGAAAAGCATAACCCATTTCAAAATATTTCGGAGGAAGAACCTGGGCCAACAACTCACCTAAAAACATCTCACCAACAATACCGCGTAATTTTGGAGCTCTTAAAATTTCCTGAAGTTTTGAAATATCCTTGCCCACATCAATCATTTGAATAGTGGCCACGGAGAGTTCTCCCAAACCTTTTTGAACATTGCCAACAACCTTAGTAGCTCCTTCGAGCCGTTCCCCCAGAGTTTTGTTGGAATCGGCCATAATTCTTACAATACTATCGAGTCTTTCATCCATACGCTTGCTGCCTTGGTTTAAGCTATCGCGGACCTGTTTTTGAAGTTCTAAAATTTGTTGTTGCAAAAGAGGCGTTGAGGACTCTTCTCGCTTAGGTACAAAAATCAGCCAAAAAACCCCGGCGCAGAGTAGCACAATCAAAAAAATGAGCAAAATAATCAAATACGTCTCCATTTGCTGCCTCCAAATATTTTTTCCATTAAATAGCTATATTATAGCTGGCAAACAAACGTTCGAATAGGGGGCGGGGCTAATAATTTATTTCTGAGAAACTAACTTCGAGTCTTTTTTGCTTTCAAACACTCTTCAAGAATACAAAGATTTAACACGTCTTCCTTGTTGTACTTTAAAAGCACTTCAAGTGCTTCTCCGTCATTATGCGTTTCATATCTTGACCAAAGTTTAACCGCATCATAACCATCCATATCAGGTAAATCTCTGTGAATCCCTAGAATTTTTTCCACTTTCTTCAGGCCACCATACAAATTATGTTCCCAGCAATCGTACATTAAATCAAGCGACTTAAAACAATCCATCAAATTTAAGTCAAAATGCTTCTCAATAACAGGAAGGTCAAAGCGGTCGCCATTGTAAGTCACAATTGCTTCGGCTCCATCTAGAAAACCAAGTATTGCTTCGGATGTAATATCGGGGAAGATAAGTTGCGTCAAATCCTTGCTGGGACGGTATATCCCAACAACGGTTATTCTGCCATCGAAAGAGGTCTCTATATCCAGATATGCCTTCAAATTTCTCACTCAAGTCTTGCTCAAATTTCTTTAATTTAAAAAAATCATACTTTATTTATTTATGATTATTGCTGCCATTGGACAATCCTCGGCAACTTCTTCAAGATTTTTACAGTCCTCAAGATTTTCTATAATTACGTGCGCGACACCATCTTCACCAACCTTAAAAACTTTGGGGCAACTATCCTCGCAAAGTCCGCAACCGGTACACAACTCCTCATCGATGACAATTTTCAAATCTAATTCTCCTTTTCTTAACAGCTAAGTTAAATTTTCGTATTAACCTATATCTTTCCCAAGAGCTCTGGCTATGGGAAGAAGCTCTTTAATCAACTGTTTAAGCTCAACGGGAGTTAGGGACTGAGCTCCATCGCATAGGGCTTTTTGGGGATTGGGATGTACCTCAACCATCACTCCATCAGCACCCGCTGCAACAGCAGCCCTACTCATCGGAATCACCATATCCGCGTGACCTGTCGAATGGCTGGTATCGACCACTATCGGATGGGTACTCAATTTTTTAACCACCGGAACAGCGTTGAGGTCAAGCGTAAATCGGGTAGCGGTTTCAAAGGTTCTTATCCCGCGCTCACATAAGATAACGTTCGGGTTGCCCGCCGCGGTAATATATTCGGACGCAAGCAACCACTCTTCGATAGTAGCCGAAAATCCTCTCTTAAGAAGGACGGGCTTTTTGTCTGAGGCCGTTATCTTGCCAAGCTTCTTAAGAAGCGAATAATTATCCATGTTGCGCGCTCCAACTTGAAGAATATCAACATGCTTTGCGACAAGTTCTGCAAGCTCGGAATCCGTAACCTCTGTCACGGTTTTGAGATCAAAGCGCCTTCCAACTTCAGAAAGATATTTTAGGCCCTCTTCCTCAAGACCCTGAAAGCTATAAGGGGATGAACGGGGCTTATATGCTCCGCCTCTTAAATATTTTATACCAGCTTCTTTTACCGCCTCGGCTACTTCAAATAGTTGTTCCTTACTCTCAATTGCGCAAGGGCCGGCTATTATAGTAACTTTTTTTTGGTCAAAGATATCCATTTACTGCTCCAAATCTTTCATACAATGAAGAATAGTCTCGTATATTTCACGCACTGCGTCATCATAGAGAGGCCCTGAATTAAGCGCCGAAATCTTCTCAAATATTGCCTCTTCACGACGAGGATCGTAAACCGGAAGAGCACCTTCGGCTTTTAGTTTTCTTATCTTTAAAACTATATCTGCCCTCTTATTTAAAATTTGTACGATCCTTTCATCTATCTTATCAACTTTCTCTCGGAGCTCCTCTAGCTCCTTCTCAATTTTCGTCATAAAACCCCCTTGTAGTCGGTAGTCGGTAGTCGGTAGTCGTTAAGGAATCTCCAATTTGTTCTTGATTCCTAACTACTTACTACTGACTTTCCACTTATCTATTCCCACTCGATTGTACTTGGTGGTTTCGAACTAATATCATACGCAACCCGATTTATTCCCGGGACCTCATTTATTATTCGATTGGATAACCTCTCCAGAACATTATAAGGCACCTTTGCCCAGTCGGCGGTCATAGCGTCTTCAGAAGTAACCGCCCTAATCACTATAGGATAGGAGTATGTCCTTTCATCGCCCATAACACCAACACTCTTTATGCATGGCAAAACAGCAAAAGACTGCCAGAGACCCCGATAGAGGTTCGCCCTTTTTACTTCTTCTGTCACAATAGCATCAGCTTGTCTTAAAATTTCTAAACGTTCGACCGTAACCTCACCGATTATTCTTATGGCCAATCCTGGACCTGGAAAGGGTTGCCGCCAGACAATCTCCTCTGATAAACTAAGCTCTTCACCCATCGCCCTAACCTCATCTTTAAAAAGTGATCGAAGGGGCTCAATAAGTTTAAAATCCATTTTGAGTGGCAATCCGCCCACATTGTGATGAGTTTTTATTTTGGCAGCATCCTTCGTGCCGCTCTCAATTACATCAGGATATAAAGTCCCCTGGACCAAAAAATTAACATCTTTGAGTTCACGAGCAAACTCTTCAAAAACCCTGATAAACTCCTCCCCAATGATAACTCTCTTTTTTTCGGGATCAGTAACTCCTTTAAGCTTTTTTAAGAAACGCTCCTGAGCATTTATCTGAACTAGATTTATCTTAAAATTTCTTCTAAAAGTGTCTTCTACCTGCTCGGCCTCTCCTTTACGAAGAAGACCATGATCAACAAAGACGCAGGTGAGTTGGTCGCCCACGGCCTTGTGAACTAAAACCGCCGCAACCGCAGAGTCTACGCCGCCACTTAAACCGCAGATTATCCTATTCTTACCCACCCTTTCCTTTATATCCTCAATAGACCTTTCAATGATGGAAACCATGGTCCAAGACGGTGTGCATTCACAAGCAATATAAAGAAAGTTCTTTAAGATATCCATGCCGAAAGGAGTATGGACTACCTCCGGGTGAAATTGAACGCTGTAAAGATTGTTGCTCAAGTTCTCCGCGGCAGCCACTTGAGTTGATTCGGTACTCGCAGCAATTTTAAAACCAGCTGGCGCGGTTTGTACAGAGTCACAATGACTCATCCAAACATTTTGTTTAAGAGGAACTTCTTTAAAGAGAAGTGTATTTTCCTTTGCAAAAAGTTTTGTCTTTCCATGCTCGCTCTTTCCCGTTTTAGCAACTTCCCCGCCTAACGTCTTCGCCATAAGCTGCATTCCATAACATATCCCGAGAACGGGAATCCCTAGCTCAAAAATCTCTTTACCGCGCGTCGGGGCTCCCGGAACATGAACGCTAGCGGGCCCACCTGAAAGTATAATACCCTTGGGATTAATTTTTCTTATCTCTTCAACCGAAATATCGTAAGGCACAATTTCGGAATAGACCTTGCATTCTCTAACACGCCTGGCAATTAGCCGGCTGTATTGCGCCCCAAAATCCAAGATCAATATCTTTTGCAAATTTTCCTGATGATTTTCGTTAAAACGTTTCGCCACTTGCAATAATCTCCTTGTTTTTTCTATCATTAAGATTTAAGAAATAGTTAAAAAATACACTAACAGCTTTTAGCTTCCAGCCCTTAGCCCTCAGCCATCAACCTATCAGTCGGGAGACTCTTAGTGGGGAGTCGGTAGTTTGTTAGTCAGATTGCTGATTTTACCATACTCCACACCCTATATACTCCATGCTCTATATTCTCTCTGCTCCACGCTCAACGCTTTCAGCTATCTGCCATCTACCATCTGCTTCTAACCCATTCCGACACCCTGCGCCCGTTGGAGAAGCTTGCCTTCAGTCTTAAGAGCAGGAGCAACCATTACTTCTGCTCGCTGAAAATCCTTTATATTTTTATATCCGCAAGTAGCCATCGAGGTTCTAAGCGCTCCAAACAAATTCAAAGTTCCATCATTCTCATAAGCGGGCCCTAGTAATATTTCCTCTAAACTTCCAGCTATACCGGTATAAATTCTTGTTCCACGAGGAAGATCCGGATGAAATGTGGCCATTCCCCAATGATACCCTCGACCCGGGGCTTCCTTCGCGCGCGCCAATGGTGAACCAATCATTACCATATCAGCGCCACAAGCAATGGCTTTTGCAATGTCTCCTCCCGTCCTCATGCCACCATCTGCTATTACTTTGACATATTTTCCGGTTTCATCCAGATGACGCATTCTGGCAGCCGCAGCATCAGCAATTGCCGTGGCCTGTGGTGTGCCGATTCCCAACACCTGTCGCGTTGTACACGCTGCCCCGGGGCCAACTCCCACAAGAACTCCGCTTGCCCCGGTCCTCATTAGATGAAGCGCGGTAGAATAGGAACAACAACCGCCTATAATGACAGGAATAGATACCGATTTAACAAATTTATTTAAATCTAAGGGCTTAGAAGTGGTACTCACATGCTCTGCACTTACAACTGTTCCCTGTATAATTAATATGTCCAAGCCGGCATCCAATATAACCTCATAGTATTTCATTACGCTCTGAGGTGTAAGTGACGCAGCAACTATAACCCCACCATCTTTTATCTCCTCGACCCTTTTCCGCATCAGCTCGGATTTTACGGGCTCTTTGTATATATCTTGCATTTTACGAGTTGCTTCTTCTTTGGAAAGACTCGCGATTTCTTCGAGGACAGAGGAAGGGTTTTCATATTTTGTCTGAATTCCTTCAAGGTTCAAAACGGCCAGGCCACCTAGTTTGCCCATTTTAATGGCAAATTCGGGGTCAACAACGCCATCCATCGCTGAGGCCAAAACCGGAAGATTAAAACGAAAGTCCCCTATCTCGGTACTGATATTTATATCTTGAGGATCTCTGGTCCTTCTGCTGGGAACTATCGCAATATCGTCAAAACCATAAGCTCTTCTTCCGGATTTTCCTTTTCCGATTTCAACCTCCATACATATACCTCCTAAAAAACAACTAGATTTTAAATAACCCAGACTCGCTTAACTTAATAGTTAAGCCAAGCTCTGGGTTTCTTTCATTCCTAAAAATTCCTTCCCTATAAGTTCTAAAATTAACTAATCTTAACCTGCTCAAAAAAAACTGTCAAGAATGAGCTACGGTAAAAAACATTAATTTAAGATAAGAAGTTCTCAAAAAGAAAAACCCTTGTCTAAACAAGGGTTTTTCTTTTATTTTTCCTACCAAATAGCCAGAAAAGCTTACATCATGCCTGGCATTCCTCCACCTGGCATAGCTGGCATACCTGCTCCTTTTTCTTCGGGTTTATCCGCTATAGCAACTTCCGTTGTTAAGAACATAGCGGCAACACTTGCTGCATTTTGAATTGCAGACCTCGTTACTTTCGCCGGGTCAATTATTCCTGCCTCGACCATATCAACATATTCAAAAGTAGCCGCGTTGAGTCCGTGCCCCTTCTTGAGCGATTTCACTTTCTCTACAACCACAGAGCCCTCAAGCCCAGCATTGTTAGCAATTTGGCGCAGTGGTTCTTCCAAAGCACGCTCGACTATATTAATTCCAGTCTTTATATCGCCAGTAGCATTGGCCTTGTCTATAGCGGGAATACAATTAACCAACACGACTCCACCGCCAGGGACAATTCCTTCTTCAATTGCAGCTCGCGTTGCAGAAAGAGCATCTTCTATACGATGCTTCTTCTCTTTAAGCTCAACCTCAGTGGCTGCCCCAACTTTAATAACGGCAACACCGCCGCTTAACTTCGCCAATCTCTCCTGAAGTTTCTCTTTATCGAATTCAGAATCGCTTTGCTCAATCTCGGCCTTGATTTGATTGATGCGACCTTTGATAGTTTCCATGCTTCCTTGGCCGCCAACGATAGTTGTATCTTCTTTAGTAACTTTAACCCTGTGCGCTCTACCTAACATATCAATAGTTACGTTCTCAAGTTTTATGCCAAGTTCTTCGGTAATAAGCTGACCACCGGTGACAATTGCAATATCTTGAAGCATTGCTTTTCTACGGTCGCCGAAACCGGGTGCTTTTACTGCAACGCCCGTAAATGTTCCACGTAGCTTATTAACTACAATTGTAGCCAAAGCTTCTCCCTCAACATCTTCCGTAATCATCAATAGGGGTTTGCCGGTTTGCATAATCTTTTCCAAAATAGGTAGAAGATCATGAACAGCACCTATCTTTTGGTTGGCAATTAGAACATACGGATCATCGAGAATGGCCTCCATCCTCTCGGCATCAGTTACCATATAAGGAGACAGATAGCCCTTATCAAACTGCATACCTTCAACAACATCAATATCTATCCCGAAAGTCTGAGATTCCTCAACGGTAATAACACCATCTTTGCCAACTTTGCCCATCGCATCGGCAATCTTCGCTCCGATTTCTTCATCAGCAGCAGAAATTGCAGCAACTTCGGCAATTTTTTTGGGGTCATCGGCGATTGGGCGGCTCATCTTCTTGATTTCCTTCACCGTCATCTCAACCGCTTTTTCTATTCCCTTTTTTAGCATCATCGGATTTGCACCAGCAGTCACATTCTTCAAACCCTCAATTATTATTTCTTGAGCAAGCAACGTGGCAGTTGTGGTTCCATCGCCCGCGACGTCGTTGGTCTTTGTTGCAACCTCTTTAACCAACTGAGCCCCCATATTCTCGAATGCATCATCAAACTCTATTTCTCTGGCAATCGTTACCCCATCATTTGTAATAGTCGGAGCACCAAATTTCTTCTCAAGCACAACGTTTCGCCCTCTGGGGCCAAGCGTTATCTTTACAGCATCAGCAAGTTTGTTCGCTCCGGCTTGCATCGCACGTCTAGCTTCTTCGTTAAACTTTAATTCCTTCGCCATTTAGCTCTTTCGCCTCCTTTAAGTTATTTTTTTACAATGGCTAAAATATCGCTTTCTCTTAATATAAGATATTCTTCGCCCTCTACTTTAACTTCCGTTCCACCGTACTTTGAATAAAGAACTTTATCGCCCTTCTTAACCTCAAGAGGAATTCTTTTGCCGCTTTCATCACGATTTCCGCTACCTACGGCTACAATTTTGCCTTCCTGTGGCTTCTCTTTGGCAGTATCCGGAATAACTATTCCGCTTTTGGTCTTCTCCTCGCTTTTACCCGGTTTCAAAACCACGCGGTCTCCCAAAGGCTGTAGATTCATAATCAACCCTCCTATCAAAGTATATTTAAAGCTTTTAGCACTCTTACAAGAAGAGTGCTAGTTTTAATTAACAAAAAATATATTACAATAACAAAACAATAAAATCAATAATCAAGAGCTCACTTTTTGGGATTTTTGGAATAGATGACGGAGACCAGGCAAACCAAAGAAATTAAAAGGCAGGAGTAGGAGAAGATATCGCCAAATCTTCTATAAAAACTCCCACTTTTTTTAAACACGACTTCGTCCGAGAGGTATCTTCTTTCAAAAAGAGCAGTTCTTGACAATATTCTTCCTCTCGAATCAATAACTGCGGATATGCCGGTGTTTGCCGCTTGAACCACAAAGAAATTATTTTCAACCGCACGCAACACAGCCATCGATAGATGCTGTTCTGCCGCAGCTGTCCTTTTAAACCAACCATCGTTAGTCATAATCACAAGCATCTCCGCTCCTTTTGAAGCTAAACGACGAACGAGAAGTGAGTTGGTGGATTCGAAACAGATGACTGTAGAAAGCTCCCCGATATCGGTCTCAAATACCGTCAATTTACTACCGGATGACGTATCTTCTGAAACAACAGCAACCGCCTTAATATTGGAAAGAATCGGTCTTAGGGGAACATACTCTCCAAATGGAACTAAACGCAATTTATCGTAACGATCTAAAATCTCACCCTTAGGAGAAAACATAAAGGAAGAGTTGAAACAGCGGCTTTCGTTCTCACCATACCCGCCGCCCGCCATCGGGGGCAGGTTGGTAGACCGGTAAAGCCCCCCTACCAGTAAATAACTATTTGCCTCCTTAGCAAAACTTCTGATTTCATTAAGATATTCTTTTTCCTCTAGCAAATAGGCTGGAACTGATGCTTCGGGCCAAATTATGATTCGTGGTTTCTCCTCGGCCGCCTCTTGAGCCAATTCAAGATGAGCTTTGAAAATATCCTCTTTCTTCATCGGCTCCCACTTTATTTCCTGGGGAATACTTGGCTGTAAAACTGCAACCCTAATTTTGTCCTCACTCTCCTGCAACCTTATCAAATTAAGATTTCCAATACCCACTAAGAAGAAGACAGCCAACAAAGTCAGAGCAACATCTCTTAGAATAACTTTAGCGGACTTTTTCAAACTCACCTTCTGCCGTGTAGCATACAAATAACTTTCCGCAATAAGACTGTTTACAAAAACCAACAAAAAAGATATCCCAAAGACTCCGGTCCATCTAGCAATTTGAATAATGGGAAGAAAATTGTGCTGGCTGTAACCAAGGACACCCCACGAAAACCCCCAGGGGCCAATCGAGCGAATAAATTCCACAGAAACCCACAGAGCAGGGATAAAAATTAACCGGAACTTTTTTTCGAAACGGTTGTGGATAACTTTCGCTCCCAATCCGAAAAGTAAAATGAAAATGGCCTGGGATAAGATTAAACTAAAGCCCGCAAGCAATCCGAAAATAAATATCCAATAAACAAGGCCCCCGAAAAAAAACACCCCCGCTACAAGACTACAAAATAAGGCCTCTTTAAAAGAAGAGCGATAAATAGCAAGAAATAATGGAACCAAGGCAATCCATGCAATAAAAAACCAGTTAAACCTAGGGAAGGCCAATACCAGCAAACATCCTGAGATGCCGGCTAAAAATAAATTAAGAATTTTCGATTTATTTTCCGTAATTATTTGAGGAGCCATCGATAACATAAATTTTATCACCCTTTTATCTAAAACATCCGAATAAGCTTTTTCAAAAAATTTTCCATAGGGGCGCAACTTCACTAAAAGGGATAATCAGAGTTATCCACATTATCCACAGGCAAAAAAATGTTAAAACAGTTTACATAAATCTAAACTTCATCAATCAAAGATAAGTTCGGTTCGGCATTCGCATCCAGTGGGCACACTCTTTCTTCCTTAAATTCACCTGTTTGTCTGCCCCCGATGGCGGGCGGTAGGCACGACCGATGGACACGGTAGTAACCCGCGCAAGCAATCATAGCGGCATTATCGGTACAAAGAGAGTGCGAAGGATAAAAAAGTTCTTTACCTTGCCTGTTCATTTCGTTTTTTAACCGCTCTCGAAGAGATTTATTTGCAGCAACTCCTCCTGCTAAAACTACTTTGTTAACGTCTTTTTCTCTGACCGCTCGCAGAGTTTTATAGATTTGAACATCTATCACTGCAGCTTGAAAGCTCGCACAAAGATCGGGAATATCTATTTCCTTACCTTTATCTCTTTGTTGAGAAACGTAATTTAAGACTGCCGTCTTAAGACCGCTTAGGCTAAAATCGTAATTCTTGGTTTTAATCATAGCCCTGGGAAAATTTATGGCCTCAGAATCTCCTTTTGCGGCCAACTCATCGACTATCGGGCCACCGGGATAACCGAGGCCCAAAAATTTAGCCACTTTGTCAAAGGCTTCCCCGGCCGCATCATCCAAGGTCTCTCCAAGAACTTCATATTTACCAAAATCTTTCATATAAACCAGGGCCGTATGCCCGCCTGAAACAACGAGAGCAATTAAGGGAGGTTTAAGTTTGGGATGCTCAAGAAAATTTGCCAGTATATGTGCTTCGATGTGATTAACACATATGAGAGGAAGTTTTGTCGCGTAAGCAAGTCCTTTAGCAACGCCCAAGCCCACCAACAACGCTCCCACCAAACCGGGGCCCCGGGTAACTGCTATGGCATCGATGTCGTCTAGGGTAACATTCGCTTCCAACAATGCCTCTTCTATAACAGGGCCTATGAGTTCCACATGTTTTCTGGAGGCAATCTCGGGCACGACCCCGCTAAATTTGCGATGCCATTCGACTTGAGACGCAACAACATTCGACAAAATCCTTTTGCCATCGGCCACAACCGCCGCCGCGGTCTCATCGCAAGAAGTCTCTATTCCAAGAATCAACATTTCGCCCATACTCATACCTCACCAAACCCAATGGAATCTCTTATAATTTGTAGTCTATCTTGATAATTGGCAGAACTTACATTATTAACGAACATAACTACCGCATCTTCACCAGCCGTGCCTACCGGCAGGCAGGTATCAGAATAGTAATTTCTTCTTAAACCCAAAATCTGAAAACCAAATTTCTCATAAAACTTCAAAGCAACCTTATTTGACTTCCTCAGCTCAAGAAAAAGATGCCTACTTCTTTTATCTTGAGCCATCTCTATCAATCTTAATAAAAGTGCGCTGCCTATCTTCCTCCGCCTGTAATTTTCATTAACGGCAACGTTCGTTATATGACCCTCGTCTCCAGTAAATATAATCCCAGCATATCCTACAATCTTGTCATCAACTTTCACCACAAAATAGAATGCACAATCGGTGCGATTTAACTGCTCTTCAAAAATTTCAATCGACCAAGGAGAGGGAAAAATTCTTCTCTCGATTTTAACAACCTCTTCGATATCGCTAAACTGCATAGGCGATATCCTAATCCGACTCCCTTGCAACATCTTCTTTCGCCTCCCATCACTTTGCTCTCGGGCCTATGGTCTTTTCCCACACTTCCTCAGCGATAGAGAGTCGAGCATAAATCGGCACAAGCGTTAAGTAGTTATCGCACTCACCGCTTTCCAACCTATCGAACGCCAAATCCATAATATTCGACGCTTTAGGGTAATAAAAATCGGGCGAAGCAAATTCCGCCCCTTTAATCTTTTCCTGGAAAAGAGAGATATATAATTTCAAAGCATCTCCGACCAAAATAACCTCATTGCTTCCCTCGGCCTTATTCGGGATAGATAGATTCATTTCATTTAGCTTGTCACACAATTTTTCGGGGGAAAGTGCTTCATGGTCGGTTAAGTGTTGAATATTTTGATTGGAGAACCGGTAAAAGCGAGAGTAAACCTCTTTTCTTTTGGCATCCACAACTGCACAAATCAAGCCGCCATGAGAGCTAAAAGGTTTAACCAGCGCGTCCAGAGAAGAAACACCAACAATCGGTCTATTTAGCCCTTGTGCAAGACCCTTAGCAATAGAGACACCTATTCTTAAACCGGTAAAAGAACCCGGTCCCAAACCGACCGCAACAGCGTCAATATCTTTTATGTCGCAACCGATATCCGATAATAACAAATCTATCAAAGGTAAAAGTTTCTGCATATGACCTTGCGGTGCATAGATACTACGCTCTCCCAAAAGAGCGCCTTTTCTGCCCACCGCAACCGTACAAAAAGGCATCGAAGTATCAAAAGCGAGTACGAGCATAAAATCCCCTCTCTTCACCCAAATCATACCAACTAACGGTTTTTTTGAGAACTAAAAAATTGTCGTCTGCTCAAAACTGATATCTCAACACAGGAAACCACGGATAGCAAGGAGCGACTAGGGCCATGAGCTTGATAGCTTTTAAGATAATGTGGAATATTATATATTGATTATAGGAGGTAATTAATAATTAAACATCCATTGCTCTTCAGGATTTTACAAGATTCGAGATTTAAGTTTGCCAGAAAGGCAGATTAAGGTGCTTTAATTGATGACTATATGGCGCGGCTTTGGTTACCGGGCTATACAGAGATTCATTAAGGCATCGGGCATAAGGCATCAGTCTTAGGACGGAACTCTACCATTTGAAGCCAACAAAGGTAGCAAATGAGTGGCGGTGCCCGTCAATTGGGCCTCAAGTCTCTGAGGTACTCTTGCCGGTGCGAAGGTCTTTCTGGCTCTTCTTTAGCCATTTTTCGGCCGTTTCCTTCCATCGTTCGCCATGAGGTATTATGTCTATTTCCCTGACATTTTCTTTTAAAAGACGCTTGAATCTTATCTCTAAAAAATCGTCTGGCAAGAGGGGAGCTACTCTATCGCCCCACTCGATAACCGTAATACCGTTTCCGAAAAAATACTCTTCATAACCGATATCTAGCATCTCTTGCAAAGATTTTAAGCGATAAACATCAAAATGATAAAAGGGCAAACTTGAAGTACTCATATATTCTTTAATCAGAGTAAAAGTTGGACTGGTTATCTTCCTGTCAATTCCCAAACCGCGAGCCAATCCTTGAGTAAAGCAGGTTTTGCCCGCGCCTAAGTCACCAGTTAAGCTGATAGTGTCTCCGGTTTTAAGGAACAGAGCTAACATTTCAGCCAACTTCTGAGTTTCAGAACTAGATTTAGTCAAGACAATAAGCTTTTTCCCCTGCACCCTTCTCCTAAAAAAACATCAGCTGTTCCGAGCCCTCTTCTTTTTGAGGCAATTCATCAACTTTACTGCTGAGCAACTCTTTAAGCGTTAAAAAGTCAGCTTTAAGGTCGTCGAGATTGGTTCTTCGATATAGAGCTGCCGCGGGATGGAAAATGGGAAATATATAATGGCCATTACCTTCAAACCGCTTACCCCGAACCTTTGAGATGGAAATATTTTTATCCAAAATAACCTGGGTTGCGAATCTTCCGAGAGTGCAAACAACCTTGGGACTGATTATCTCTATCTGTTTCGACAAAAACGGTTTGCACGTTTCAATCTCGCTCGGTAAAGGATCTCTGTTTTGGGGAGGCCTACACTTTAAAATATTGGCTATGTAAACCTGGCTTCTTTCAAGTCCAATCGAGTTAAGCAATTTATCAAGCAGTTGCCCCGCGGCACCTACAAAAGGTTTCCCCTGAATATCTTCATTGTGCCCAGGAGCTTCTCCAACAAACAACAAATCTGCCTTCTCGTTCCCATGTCCGAAAACAAGATTGGTCCTCGTTTTACCAAGAGGACACCTCTTGCAATCTTTTAACTCCTCATATAGCTCCGCCAAAGTTTCCGCCAAGAAAACACTCCCTTTCCAATTTAACCGCAGCCATCACAGCTGGAAGCTGTACATGTACCACAGCCCGAAGTTCCGCCGCCATTTTCGCCCTTAAAACCAAAGGTGGAAAAGAGCTTCGACAAATCTTTTGAGCCACAACCGGGACACTTCAATTCATCACTTTCTTTACCCACACCAACGAGTAACTCAAATTTTTTATTACATTTCGAACATCTATATTCAAAAATAGGCATCTTATCACCTTTTTGATTCTATCAATTTAGCAAAAGAGGTGCAATTGATGAGCTAGAAATTCAATTTAACAAATTAGAAATTTTTAATCTGAGAAGTTGCTAATTTAGTCATCCCTCAATTTTTAAGGTTATAATTAAGATAACATCAAATAGAAAGATGTTTAACCATGACCATAAAAGGGGAGATAAGTTATGTCTTTTGAAAAGAAAAAGGAAGTAAAAATCAACTTTCCTGAGAATATGCAAAGCGGGGCCTATGCCAATAATACGATGATAACCCATACCAAAGAGGAGTTTATCATGGATTTTCTCATAGTTGCTCCTCCCGCCGGAACAGTTACCGCCCGTGTTATCACCAGCCCCGGACACATGAAGCGCTTCCTTGCGGCCTTACAAGAAAACATAGGTAAATATGAACAAAAATTTGGAAAAATTGAGGTTACAGCAGCGCCAAGAGAGACCATCGATTTCGTTCCACCAACTAAACATTGATTGATAGGTTCGGGTATTAGAAGAGCGAGTTAAAATAAACTACCACCAGCCAAATAGCCCGGCTTTACCAGATGCTGGCCCATACAGGGCAGCCTCGATAGCAGATGGCTCGCTCACTACTGTTCGCTCGATAGCTGATAGTTTAAGTTACAAGCTATGGAATTATTTCACCCTCCCCCTGTCTGCCGACAGGTACGATAGACACGGCAATGATGGGAAAAATTCTTTAACCTTTCCTTACACCCTTATACTTTCTCTTCACTCATCCATTTGCTTTTCCTGAAAGCTGGCAGCTGAGGGCTGGAGGCTGATTTCCTTTACTCTATCAGTCGGGAGTCTAATTTTAATTTAAAATGAAAAAAGTTTTAACCAAAGGATAACCCTTTAGTTAAACACCTGGGAACCTTATCTTTCATTGGATGGTTTTCAATTTTAAATTTTTCTATATCGTTTTTATATCTTCATTCTCCATTTTTCATTTACTTATCAGTCCCGCCACCTGCCCGCCAATGCCTAACGGCATAATAGACGTAGGCAGGCCGGCAGGCAGGCAAACCAGAGCTTTAGAGCAACCCACAAAAAAATTTTAATCCAAGTATTCGACGACGTCCTCGATTGGCATCCTGTCTGGTTTTTTACTTATATCAGAAGGATAGCCTAACGGAACTATCGCCAGGGGTTTTAGGTTCGGAGGTAATCCCAATAGCTTTATCACATCTTCCTCATAAAAAGCTCCCACCCAACAGGCCCCAAGCCCCTCGGAATGGGCCGCTAAAAGAAGATTTTCCGTGGCAGCTGCAGTATCTTGAACTGCATAGAGCTCTCTTCCTCTGTCACCATATGGCTCAGTACAGACGTCTAAATCTGAGCACACAACTATCACCACAGGTACCTGCGCTATAAACTTTTGATTAAGGGCAGCAGTTGCAAGCCCTACCTTAAGCCGGTAGTTTCTCACAACCCTGAACCTCCAGGGTTGAATATTTCCCGCGGATGGAGCTTGGCATGCTGCCTCAAGAATTTTGTTGACGGTGCCGGCCAAAACATCTTTCTCCTTATCAAAAGACCTGACACTATGTCTTCCATAAATTGCTTCATAAACATCCATAATCGTTCACCTCAGAAATTACTTATTCTCTTTACTATAATCCTCCAGATATTTTTCCGCAAAACCCAAGGCCTCTTTTTTTGTCGAAACTATACCCTCTGCTCTGGCCTCTTTAATCTCCTCAAGTAACTCTCCGATAAGTTCTCCGGGTTCTAGATTTAGCCCCTTCGTTAAATCATAACCTGTCACCAACGGTGGCTGAGGGTTCTCAACCACGGATAGATATATCTTCATGACTTTTTTAATAAAATTTTCGTGACGATTAAGAGATTCCATAGTAGAAAGCGATCCTAGCGTAGCTCTACGGTCAGCCAAAGAAAGGAGCAAAATTTCAATGGTTTCATCGCCGCAATCCTTCAAAAATCTTCTTATGGCTTTATCAGTTAATCTTTCTTCCTTTGAAAGATAGCCCACCTTCATATGTTCAGCGGTTAACTTACTGACAATCTTGGCACCATCCTTGCTTATCTTTAAACGCCTGCAAATTTCTTTGGCCATCTTGGAGCCAACTTCGGAATGATGATAAAAATGTACCCTGGTACAGGGCTGTGCCATCCCCGTCGAGTCAACAGACCTGGTTCTCGGTTTCCCGACATCATGAAGTAGAGCAGCAAACTTAAGAGGCACTATCCTGGTAAATTCGCCCTGAAAAGATTGATTGAGGTGCTTAAAAATCTGTTCACCTTCATCTGGAAAAGTCTCCTTTAGATTAGCCAAAATCATCTCAAGGTTTTTTAAAGCAAGTAAGGTATGGTTCCAAACATCAAGGTGATGATAGTCGTTTTGGGTAACGCCCTTAATTTCTTTAACCTCGGGAAGAATAAGTTCGATGACACCTAGTTCGTCCAATAGCTCAATTGCTCTGTAGGAATCAGGAAGAGAGAAAATCAAAAATAATTCTTGTTGACATCTTTCAACCGAAACATCGTTAATCAAACGAGCAGACTTTTTTAAACAAGAAACGGTCTTAAACTCAATATCAAAACCCAGCTCGACCGAGAACCTAACGGCTCTAATGACTCTTAAAGGATCTTTCTTAAATATCTCAGATGAGATCGCAGAAATCTTCTTGTCCTTAAGGTCACGCAAACCCCCGGTCACATCCATAATCGGAACAGACACCGTCCTTTTCGCCAATTCTTTGGCATCAACGGCGAGAGAGTTTACCGTAAAATCTCTAAGCTTTAAGTTATCTTCTATTCTACCTTGAAGGGGACAGACATCGATTTTTCTTAAGCCCTTATTCTCTACAGCTATACGTGCAACCTCTTTGTCGCCCAAAAGAAAGAAACTGCCCCCAAGGGTATCCGCAAGTTCCCTGCCGTATTTCTCAATATCACCCGCAACAACCAAGTCAACATCTTTCCTTGCACGTCCAAGAATCTTATCTCTTATATAACCGCCCACCAGATAGACCTCAACAGAATTACCCCTTATATACTGCAAAATCCGTGAAAGAAGTTCATCGTCTACCAATAAACTACGCAAATCAACTCTGGGTGTCTTCATCGAGCCAACCCCTGGCTTCATAGATTTTATTAATCTCTTTCCCAATTGACCCGAACAAATTTCTCGCCTTCGGGCCATCGAATATCAAGTTTCCCGGAGAATGCCCCTTCGAACTCCTTACCGATAAGTTCCGCCAGAGCTCTGTCGGTCGTTTCTATCAAAAACCCCTCGGGGGTTTCTCTCATTCTAAAAATCCTTGCAGCTACATTTCTTTTTCTCTTCTTTTCAGCAACATTATGTATTAAATTTAAGGCTTCATCCTCGTGCTTTTTTAAAAAATCACCTTTGATAAGGACTACACCATCAATCGTTTTCTTCTTAATTTTTTCGCACCCCGTGCATAAATCCAACTCCACATTCGATTTCCCGCTCAGTTTCTTGTGAAGATTCTCATTATATATCCATCTGCGCCCTTCAAACACGGCATTGCAACCTGAGCATAACTTCATCATTTCAAATTCCCCTTTCTAACATCTCAATAATTTTTCCAGACATTTCATCTCGATTTTTGTATGTTAGTTCAAGGATTATCACATCTCTTCTCACCTTAATCTCCTCAACAAATCCATTTTTAATTCTTCCAATGGTTGCAAGCACAAGGTTTGGCGAGTCCAAAGCGTTTTTTACAACACGCTTAAATTTACTAGAGTACAGTTCCATCTTTCCAATTTCATCAATTACAATCAAGCAGTTATCATCAAAAACTTCTTCGAGAGAGGAGACCCCGATTCTTTCAAATTCTTCGATATTTACTCCATATCTACCCACTTTAATGGGACTAAGAAAATCATCGAGGGCAAGGACTCCTTCTTTGAGGTTCCCCGCATCACCAATCACATTTACTTTAAATCCTTTTCTTCTGCCCGCTTCTCTGATTTCTTCAGTATAAAATCCAACTGCCCGTCTGGCATAAAGCGCTAAAATTTTCTTTATGAGAGTAGTCTTCCCGATACCGGGGGAACCGGTTATAAGAATATTCAAAAAAAAACCCCCTAATAATTAATCGACTATTTCAATCTCTAAACCCAAAGTAACTTCTCTTAACTCGTCTGCAGTTGAAAAGCATTTAATCATATAAATTCCGACAGGGACTCGTTCTCCTTCAAAATTTTCTTGAGGCCAGATAATCTCGTAAGTAAGCTCCTCCCCGGACTCCAGCTTCTTTTTTTGCAAAGCCATCGTAAAAAATTTATCATGGGACCAACACCAAATTTCGTCTCCAGAGCCATCGGCTACCGAAAATTCGTACTCTTGACCCGAAGTAAACGAAAGTTTTTGAGAAATATCACTCGTGTTTTTGATACTTAATTTTAGAGGAACCTCTTCGCCCAAAGAAAATGTTGACTTCGGAACCGAAAATTCAACTTCAAACTCACCTATTTGTTGATTAGTCACAGTGGGAACAGTTTTAGGGGATTTCTCGGCTTCATCGGTATAAATACAGCCCCATACTCCCAATAAAACAAAGAGCATCAGAACTATAAAAGCAGGACACAATCTTTTAAGAACCATTTCAAATTTCCTATCCTTTAAAAACCTTAGGAAATATATATTCTTGGAACTCTCTCACTTATCATGCAAACTATTTCATAGTTTATTGTACCTAAAATTTCGGCAATTTCATCCACTGTAATTTTCTCTCTGCCTTGACTTCCAATTAAGATAACCTCATCCCCTACTTCGATAGAATTGCCACCAACATCCACCATGAATTGGTCCATGCAAATGTTTCCGACCACAGGAAATCTCTTCCCCTGTAACAATACGGTACTTTTGTTCGATAGGAGTCTGCTATAACCATCGGCATATCCCAAAGGTAAAGTCGCTATCTTGGTCTTGTTTTTGGCACGATAAGATAGACCGTAGCTTACTCCTTCGCCCGCTAAGATTGTTTTTACAAAAGATACCCGCGCCCTAAGTTGAAGAGCCGGATTTAAAGTAATCTTACTCTTGGTTGCCTCGGTTGGATGAAGTCCATACATAGAAATTCCGACACGCACCATGTCCAAGTGAGTTTCGGGCATTAAAATTGTCGCGGCGCTGTTTGCAACATGCTTGATGGGAATAGTATGACCAGAATCTTCAAAACTGGAAATCAGGGAGCTAAACTTCTTAAATTGCTTTTTTGTATAATCGAGTGACTCGCCCGCCATCGCAAAATGGGTAAAGATTCCCTCAACTTCGACGAGGTCCAGAGAGTTAACGTAATTCAAGAAATCCATTGCTTCTTCGGGGGAAATCCCTATTCTATTCATGCCGGTGTCGATTTTTACATGAACGCTAACCTTTTTATTTAACTTCCTCGTTTCTTTGGAGAGTTCATCGACTATCTGCTTTGAGCAGACCGTGGGAATAAGCTCATTTTTAACTACAGATTTTGCGGACGAAGGAGAGATTTCACTTAAAACCTGAATGGGACACCTAACGCCTGCTTCTCTGAGCTTAACTCCTTCTTCAGCTGAAGCAACACCCAATCTGTCGGCACCAACATCCAGAGCAACCTTAGATACTTCCAAGTCCCCGTGACCATATCCGTTTGCTTTAACTACGGCCATGAAAAGGGTGCTCGGCTTTAATCGCGCCTTGATTGAAGATATATTTTTCTTTATCGCGGAAAGATCAATCTCCGCCCAAACAGAACGCAATTGTTTACTCCTTTACCGGCTAAACCTAATTTAACCTTTTGCAATCACCTTCATGATATCAGCTTTCGCAATGATACCAACCAATTTTTTGCCTTTTAAAACCGGAACCCTGCCTATTTTCTTATCAACTAAAATCGTAGCTACATCCCTAACGGAGTCATCTTCATTTACACAAATGATATCTTCCGTCATCACTTCCTTCACTCTTGCCCCAACAGCTTTCTTTAAATCTTCCTCAAATCTCTTCAAGCTTCCAAGACATATATAGCCATCCAAAAAATGAAGGTACGTCGGGAAATTGAGCCTTACATCCTGCATAATGAGGTCATCTTCCGTAACTATACCAATTACATCCCCGACATCATCTACAACGGGAGCTCCCCCAATCTTGTTATCGAGAAGAATTTTCGCTGCTTCCTTTACGGAAACATTTTCGTTAATCGTAATCACATTGGTCGCCATAATATCCTTGGCCTTCATGCTTTTCATCTCAAGCTCCTTTCCAGTATTTTGCTCATAGCTCTCGGCAAGTAGTCAATCAAATCACTCGCTATCAAACAATAAGGTGTTATGTTTTTAGCTACAATGTCTCCCGCGAGCCCATGAAGATAGGTTCCAAGCACAGCTGCCTCAAAAGAGCCTAATCCTTGGGCTATAAAGCTACTTATAAGACCCGTAAGAACATCGCCCGTTCCAGCAGTAGCCATTCCCCAATTGCCGGTAACGTTTATCGAAAAGTCATTACCAAATCCAACGATGGAATAAGCGCCTTTAAGAACAGTCGTCACTTTCCACTTGGATGTGGCACGTTTAGTAAATCCTAAGCGGTCCTTTTGAACATCTTCCGCCGAAACTCCAAAAAGACGTGCTAATTCACCTGGATGTGGAGTTACAACGGTTGGGTGTGAACGTTCCGTCAAAAGATGTGTCTTTCCAACTATAGCATTGAGCCCATCGGCATCCAGAACCAACGGACATTTAACATCAACAACCAACCTGCGAACAAGAGAAACTGTTTCCCCGTTTTGTGAAAGTCCCGGACCCAAGGCAATCACATCGAAGGATTTACTCGCTTCAATTATACACTCGTAGGCGGTCGAACTTAAAGAACCGACATTGGTTTCGGGTAAGGGAAGATTTATAACTTCGGTTAGCTTTTGTTCTAAAATATCGCTTAAGCTCTCCGGAGCACCGAGAACAACTAGGCCAGCCCCTGCCCTTAGAGCTGAATTAGCCGTTAAAACTGCCGCCCCCGTCATTCCACGAGAGCCGGCAATAACCAAAACCTTACCTTTAGCTTTTTTGTGAACATCTCCCGAACAGAGAGGTAAAATCTTTCTAATTTCATCTGGCAAAAACATCCGTACTAGTCCTTCTTCCACAACATTGGGAGGCAAACCTAAATCGGCCACCATGAGTTCACCAACATAATCAGCACCCGGATACACGAACAGACCAATTTTGGGTGCAATGAAAGTCATCGTCTTAGTAGCTCTTATACAAGTACCGTAAACTCGACCCGTATCCGCTTCAACACCAGAAGGAATGTCAGCAGAAATGACTTTTATGTCTGCAGAATTGATTTTCTCTATAACTTCAGCCACAAATCCTTCAATTTTTCCCTTAAGGCCTATTCCAAAAATCGCGTCGATTATCAAGTTCGCTTCTGAGAGAGCGTCCTCAAATTCTTTTGTGTTATCGGGGGTTAAAAATTTGGGAGTCTCAAATCTTTTCAGCTCCAAAAAGGCATCCTTGGCTTCCCCTTCTATCTCATCTTCGAAACAGATAAAGAACGAGGTTACCCTGACGCCTTTTTCGCTCAAAATTCTAGCAGCGACGAAACCGTCTCCTCCGTTATTGCCCTTTCCGGAGATGCTCACAACCCTTCCTTGTTCCCCCACAATATCAAGAACTTCGTCGGCTAAAGATTTCCCTGCTTCTTCCATTAAGTCTCTCAGAGATATTCCCAAGTCTTTAACTATATTTTTCTCTGTTTTTTGCATCTGCTTACTGCTAACAACAAGCATATTCTTATTCTCCCGATTTGATAGCCACGGCCGAGGCAATGGCACTATGGTGACAGAAAGAAAGACTGATTAAGATATCGCTAATTCCATATTTCTTTAAGCATTGCGGCGCATTGCCAAAAAATTTAACAAATGGTTTACCAAGTTCATCTCGACAGATTTCTAAGTCGGTCCATTTAATTCCACGGAAACCCGTTCCCATAGCTTTAAGAATCGCTTCCTTTGCGGCAAAACGAACAGCAAAGTGAAGGTGGGGATTTGCCTTGCTCAGACAATAATCTCGTTCTTGAGTGGTAAACACGCGGGATTGAAATTGAGGATGTCGCTGGATAGCTTTTTTTACACGTTCGATCTCGATGATGTCAACACCTATTCCTTTAACCATCCTCCACCACTCTCTCCTGAAGTTCATGGTTTTGCTATCAGCTATATGCCATCTGCCATCAACCTATTCAACCGTCACACTTTTGGCTAAATTTCTGGGTTGATCTACATTGCAACCTCTTTCCTTCGCCATATGGTAAGCAAAAAGCTGAAGGGGAACTACCGCAAGAACGGCTGATATAATCTCGGGAGTTTCAGGAAGATAAAAAACATAGTCAGCAACCTTTTCAATCTCATCATCTCCGCATGAAGCCACAGCTACAACATCGGCACCGCGCGCCTTTACTTCCTGTATATTCCCTAAAATTTTCTCATAAACCTTACTTTTGGTAGCAACAACGACTACGGGTACGCCATCATCAATCAATGCTATTGGTCCGTGCTTCATCTCACCGGCCGCATAACCTTCAGCGTGAATATAAGATATCTCTTTTAATTTCAACGCACCCTCAAGAGCAACCGGTAAACCGATTCCCCTTCCCAGAAAAAGAAAGTCAGTGCAGTTGGCATAATTTTCTGCTGACTCTTTAATCTTCCCGTTACCTGAAAGAATTTCTTCAACTTTATCGGGTAACATTAAAATATCTTTAGCTATCGCCGATGTTTCTTCCGTATTTAAATACTTACGAATCTTTGCTAAATAAAGAGCGAAAATATAGAGCGCAACCATTTGACAGACGAGTGTTTTTGTTGCGGCAACGCCAATTTCCGGACCCGCATGTGTATATATTATCCCATCGGCTTCTCTGGTTATCGTACTTCCTAAAACATTTGTGATACCAATAACCTTGGCGCCTTTGTTTTTCGCTTCCTTAACGCCCGCCAATGTGTCTGCCGTTTCCCCCGACTGAGTAATCGCCACAACCAAAGTATTCTCATTCAAAATTGGGTCCGAATACCTAAACTCGGAAGATATATCTACCTCAACCGGTATTTTTGCCCAATGTTCAATGGCTTCTTTCCCAACAAGCCCCGCATGATAAGAAGTGCCACAGGCAATAATAACCACTTTATTTATGTTGCGTATATCTTCTTCACTAAGTTGCAATTTTTCGAAAATTATCTCGTCTTCTTTGCTAAATTTATCGCGCATGGTTTCCTTTATAGCTTTGGGCTGCTCATAAATTTCCTTGAGCATAAAGTCTTCAAAACCGCCCTTTTCGGCTGCCTCACCATCCCACTCGACCTTAAAGATATCTTTTTTAACCTCTTCCCCATCAAAAGTAACTATGCAAATTCCCTCCGGGGTAATCTTCGCCATTTCATAATCTTCGAGAATAAAGATATTCTTCGTATGCTTTAGAACAGCAGGAATATCCGATGCAACGAAATATTCACCATTCCCTATTCCAATAATGAGGGGACTATCCTTCCTGGCGACCACGATTAAATCGGGATGATCCCGACAGATAGCAGCTACGGCAAAGGAACCTTCTAGCTTCTTAGCAGCGTTCTGAACGGCAGCAAGAAGATCGCCCTCATAGTATTCTTCTATCAAATGAACTATCACTTCGGTATCTGTCTCCGAATGAAAAACATGACCTCTCTCCATCAATTGTTCTTTGAGGTTGAGAAAGTTTTCGATTATTCCATTGTGAACAACAGATATATTATTTTTACAGTCAGCATGAGGATGGGCATTTTCCTTAGTGGGCCGTCCATGAGTTGCCCATCTCGTATGGCCAATTCCCAAATTCCCACAGAGTTCATTTTTGTTTAAGGCGTTTTCAAGATGAGATAGATTCCCAACCTCTCTGACTATATCTATCTTTCCATCACTAAGAATCGCCAGGCCTGCTGAGTCATATCCTCGATATTCCAATTTCTTTAAACCATCGATAAGAATCGGAACAGAATTTTTGCTACCAATGTATCCTACAATTCCACACATATAATCTTTCCTCCGAACGAATTAATTAATTTGTCTGATTATTGAGCTTAAACTGCTTAAATAAAAAATGCTCTTCTTAATCCTTGGGTTATCTTAACTCGACTCTTTCTTAATTATATCAGCAACCTCTTCCGCTATGGTATTTGCTTTCTCTTTTGTGTCACTTTCCACCATCACTCTGATTAAGGACTCTGTGCCAGATGGGCGCACGAGGATTCTACCCTTCTCTCCCAACTTTCTTTCCGCTTCTTCCACGGCCTTTAAAATTTTTGGGCTATCTTTCAACTTACCTTTATCAGCAACCTCGATATTTATAAGAACTTGAGGAAGACGCATCATGACAGAGGTTAATTCCGAAAGCTTTTTGCCGGAATCTCTAATAACACTCATCAATTGAAGCGCCGTTATAATCCCATCACCTGTTGGGTTGTGCTCAAGAAATATGACATGCCCCGATTGCTCTCCCCCAAGAATGGCCCCACACCGTAACATCTCTTGTAAAACATACTTATCGCCCACATTCGTCTTTATAACGTTTATCCCCTCTTCGCGCATCGCCAGATCAAAACCAAGGTTGGTCATCACTGTGGTAACAACAGTATTCTTGGGCAATCGCCCCGTCTTCTTAAGATAAACCGCGCATATGGCCATCATAAAATCGCCATCAACTACGTTACCTTTCTCGTCAATGGCGATGACTCTATCGGCATCTCCGTCGTGAGCTAAACCCAGGTCAACATTGTGTGACCTAATAATCTCTTGGATATTTTCAGGATAAGTGGAGCCACATCTCTTGTTTATATTTAAGCCATCCGGCTCCATGTTTAAAGGCAGAATATTTACCCCAAGTTCCTTCAAGATGCGTGGGGAAACTTCGTAAGAAGCCCCGTTGGCACAGTCAAGAACCACACTAAAACCATCCAATTCGCCAAATATGGTACTAACAGCGTGCTCAATGTATCTCTCCTTAGCATCCGCTACATCTATAACTATACCGACATCCCCACCGGTTGGTTTTTCCGTCGACTCATCCAAATCTATTTTTTTCTCTATCTCATCTTCCACTTCATCAGAGATTTTAAAACCAGACGGACCAAAAAACTTGATTCCGTTATATTCTGCAGGATTATGAGAAGCCGAAATAACAATACCCGCATCAGCAGAGTAACTCTTGGTTAAATAAGAAACGGCGGGTGTAGTGATAACTCCAACTTTCAAAACATCCGCCCCCACAGAACATATCCCGCTTATGAGAGCAGCTTCTAAAAGATCTCCGGATATGCGGGTATCCCTTCCGATTACAATTTTTCCTTTTTTGCCCGAAGGAACCAACAAAGAAGCCCCTATGCGACCTAAATTAAAAGCCAATTCAGCAGAAAGATCTTCGTTTGCCATCCCGCGCACGCCATCTGTGCCAAAAAGTTTGCCCAAAACGACCTCCCATTCAGTGAATCACCCCGCAGCAGAGCTGCGAGGCATCAAAAATCAAAACTTAGTTGTTCTTGATGTTGATATTTGATATACCTACGAATTACTTCTGCTGTCACTTTATCTCCCACTGACCTTACAAAGT
>JAUWKI010000008.1 GCA_030614255.1 Actinomycetes bacterium | reverse complement strand
TTCCACTGTAGGGATAAATGAAAAGACAATAAAAAGATACGTTGAGATGCAAGGAAGAGAAGATGCAGGACAAGCGGAGCTTGAAATTTAGGTAAGTACCACGCCTGTAAGGGCGTGGGTATCTATTTGCTGGCGACTGTAAGCTGGAGACTGGAGACTAATTTGAAGGCGGTTGCACTTTTTTCGGGCGGTTTAGATAGCATCTTGGCAGCCAAATTAATTCAAGAGCAAGGGGTTGAAGTTGAAGGGATTACTTTTACCACACCTTTCTTTGATTCTAAAATTGCCGAAAGAATGGCTGGAACGATAAATCTTTCTTTAACAGTTCAGGATATAACGGAAGAGCATCTTAAGATCGTAAAAAGTCCAAAGCATGGTTACGGAAAAAATATGAATCCTTGCCTTGATTGTCATATTCTTATGACAAAAAAAGCAGGGGATTTTATGCGAGAAAAAGATGCTTCGTTTATTATTTCTGGTGATGTTTTGGGGGAACGTCCAATGTCTCAGAACAAGACTGCATTACGAACTGTAGATAAGAAATCTGGTTATGAGGGTTATATCCTTCGCCCACTCTCCTCAAAGCTTCTTCCGATTACAGTGCCAGAAGAAAAAGGGTGGGTTGACAGGGAGGAGTTACTCTCCATCAATGGCCGCTCCCGAAAAATCCAACTTGAGTTGGCGAGGAAATATGATTTACGGGACTTTCCTACCCCAGCAGGTGGCTGTCTCTTAACAGATGATACTTTTTCTAATCGATTGAGAGATTTGCTTAAAGTAAATTCGGAGCCCGGCGTAAACGAGCTGGAGTTATTGAAGTACGGTCGTCATTTTCCAATCAATGGAGCCTTAATAGTCGTTTCTAGGAATCAAGACGAGAATGAAAAATTAACCGAATTGGCAAGAGATGATGATTTTCTTTTTCAAGTTAAAAACTACCCTGGCCCCAAAACTATTCTAAAGGGGAAGACAAACAGGAAAATGTTAGAAAAGGCGGCAGAGCTTACGATGAGATATGGCAAGGCAAGAGATGCGGTACGAGTTGAAGTTTGGTACGGGCATCCCAATAAAAAAAGAGAATCGATAATTGTTGATGCATCTATAGATTCTTAAGCATTATCGTTGCTGCTGTCTTTGTTTTATAAAGCTTGGTTCTCTGTTTTTATCTTTCACACGGGTAAAATTATCAAAATATTTTGACTTTCCATAAGAATCTAAGTGATATTATGATTATGTGCTTGATTGCTCAGATATTCTCGTCGATGCTCCATGCTTTCTTGGTTAGTAGGTTTTGCTAAATCATAATTGGGTTGCCGGGTGCTTTTTAAGACAAATAAAGGGGTAAAGATGTTTTCTCTTCCCTCAATTAAAATTGGTAAGATACTTGGATTTAATATAGAAATAAACTACACGTGGTTTATCATTTTTTTGGTTATTCTCTTTCAGTTCACACACATTTTAAATGCGGAGATTTCTTCTTTCCCAATAAGCGTATTAACTGGCCTAATAACTACTCTTCTCTTTTTTTCCTCGCTCCTGTTTCATGAACTTTGCCACTCTTACATTGCCAGGTTAAATAATCTTCCTATAAAAAAAATTACCTTGTTTATATTTGGCGGAGTGGCCGAGATGGCCAAAGAACCTGCTACACCGGCAATAGAGTTCAAAATGGCTATCGCGGGGCCTCTTTCAAGTTTTTTTCTGTCAGCGTTTTTTTATGGTGTTTTCGTCTTAGCAAGTTTTCTTAATTTAGGGCTTGTGATTACCGTTCCTTCATATTATCTTGCTTTAATAAATTTATCCCTGGCAATCTTCAATCTTTTACCCGGTTTTCCCCTTGATGGCGGGCGTCTTTTTAGGGCAACTCTCTGGTTCTTTTTAAAGGATATTAAGCCGGCTACGAAAGTGGCCTCGCTTGTGGGACAAGGTTTTGCTTATCTCTTAATCTTTGTCGGGTTCGTGTCGGTTATACAAGGATTGGTTGGGGGAATTTGGTTTATTTTGATTGGATGGTTTTTAAATCAAGCTGCTCAAGGAAGCTATCAGCAGGTCGTTCTCCAAAGGGCTCTTTCGGGGATAAAGGTATCGGAGATAATGACAAAGGATATTTTAACCATTGAACCCTCGATTACTCTCGATGAAATGGTAAACAATTATTTTCTCAAGCATAGATTTGGGCGCTTTCCGGTTGTTGAAGGAGATAATTTTTTAGGGGTTATTACCATTCACGATATAAAAGAAGTCTCTCGTGAAAAGTGGTTTACCACCAATGTCGGCGAGGTTTTACAATCCTCGAAAAAATCTTTCACAATAAGTCCTGATAATGATGCTATCCATGCTTTGATGCAGATGGCTCAAGAAGAAATAGGGCATTTGTTGGTGATTAACGAGAAAGATAAATTGGTTGGACTTGTGACAAGGACCGATATTATTCGTCTAATCAAAGTTAAGACGGAGCTTGGTATGTAAATTAATTTTCTTTAAGCTCAATTATTCTAACCTCAAAAGCTTCTTTACTCATTGGACCCACTATTTTTTCATTAATTTCACTGTTTGTTTTTTGAAAAACAAATGTAGGGATATATGAGACCCCATATTTTGAGGCCTTTTCCTGACCCTCCGTGCTGTTGATATCAATTATTTTAAAATCGACTTCTTCCTGATATTTTTCCTTCAGCTCATCGACGATGGGCTTCATCTCTACGCAAGCTGGTCAGCCAGGGGAGTATAATTCTATGACGAGAGGTTTATCCGAGAACTCGCCGAAAGGTTCATTCGATGTTGAAGTGCAAGAGCTTAAAACAATCGCCATCATAAAGCAGAATATTAAAAGGGCCATAAGTTTTATGAATACCTTGCTCATAACTTCTCCTGTCTTTATCAACATGGACACTCTGTTTATTTAACTTTTTTCCGTTACCATGTCAATCACCAAGGGAACGACTTTGTCTTTTCCAAATAGTTCATCGACCAAATGCTGGGGTGCAGAACGATACTTTAAGGTGGCTTCAACATTGAGCGGCAAGGTTGCTCCGATGGGAATGGTGAACAAATACTCCTCGGTGGCGGATTCTTTAGGCGGGATGCGATTGTCTGAGATGGGGCTTTCTATCTCCCACAACTTTTCAGTTGGGTTGCCATCTTTGTCCGCAAAGACCGAGTGATATATGGTGGACACCTGATCTATATTTCCCTCGTTGTCTAGAGTCCCCGATTCATATATTACTTTACCGGAGTCATCGGTTATTTTTATGTATAACCACATCTGTCTGAGTTCAGTAAGGCCGGTTGGGAGATAATGACCAGCCCCGGCATTTGTAATTTTGACTTTGACAGTATTTTCCGTGCCCGCTATTACATTTGTGGGAGGGGTTATTTCGAGAGTCGCAGCTGCTTGTAAACGTTCTATTGCCATCTGCGTATATCCATCATCGGTCTGTATCTGAGAAATTGTATTACCTCCTATAAAGTAGTGCGTGTAAAGATGGGGCCTCTTTCCTCCTCCCGCGCCGGCTATACCCGGATAGTCGGGTCTCTCAGTTGTTCCAGTAGCCGGGATGCCTGGGCTCTGCCTCATATGACAATCCTGACACTGGATTCCCTCTTCAGCGTATGGTCCCTCTTCCCACTCCGTATAAGTCAATTCCAAGGGTATGTTATTTGTCGGGTGATACAGGTTGTGGCATATTCCACAAAATTCCGACTTTGTGTGAAGCTCAGAATAGGCAGTTTCGTGGCCGGGAGATTCTGACTCTTCGAAAGGGCCCAGCTTTACTATACCGGGTGAAAGCTCATAGGTGCCATTTCCAATCTTTTCGTAACCGGAGATTGTATGGCAAAAATCACAAAATACACCTCTTTTTGCAATTTTACTAAGCTTTGAGCCATCGGCGGGTGGGATTTCTTTGAGGTAAACTCCAACAGGGGAGTGGCATCGCATGCAAAACTCGTCAATTAACCCGTCCGTTTCTTCGCTTCCGAGAAGGTAAAGTTTTCTAAATAGTTCATCCTCATATGATCTGCTAAGCATCGAGCTCTTCCAGTGCTCGTACATTTGGGCATGTCAGGTGCATCCTTCGGGCTCTGTGAAACCTTCGCTTTTTACCGTCGTTGTCGACATAATTTTATCGGACTCAACTGTTTCTTCCGGTTTCTTAGTGTATGAGGCAATGACCGAAATTAAAATCAAAATTACCGCAAAAATGATTAAACGATAAGTCATTCTTCTCATCTTTATTGCTCCTCAGATTAGAGAAGGTTCTTGATTTTATTTTCAAGAGTAGCTTTTTCTTGGAGGTTCTCTAGTTTTTCAACCACTTCTCCATCTGGGGTAAGAAAGATAAAAGCGGGTACCGATGTTACGTTGTATTTTTCTGATTCGGTTTTCCACTCGGGAGACCTAAGCTCAATTCTCGTTAAGTTTATGCTCTTTTCATACTTTTTTTCTAGCCCATCAACGATGGGCTTCTGCTCTGTGCAGATTGGTCAGGTCTCACTGTAAAATTCAATGATGGTTGGTCTTTCAGAAGGTTCTTTGGTAGGTGGGCCACACGATATTGCACTTACGGTGACAATCAAGAAAGTAAAGATTGCAAGCAGGACTAATACCTTACGCATCTTCGTCACTCCCCTTTATCTTGTTGTCAAAATCATACCATAAATGCTTAAGTAAATCTTCTAGAAAAATTATTTCATCCTTGGTTGTTTGCTCGAAAAGACAGTGATATTAAGAAGTGATAGAATTCTTAATAATCTATTGGAGATGAGAGATAAAATTATGAGTGAAAGAATTCCCGAAGGGGTAATAGGAAGGCTTCCTATATATTTGGATTTTTTGATAGAACTCAAACAAAATGACTGTGTCACTATATCCTCAAAAAGACTTGGAGAACTTACGAAGATAAACCCCGCCGAAATACGACGTGACTTAGCTCATTTTGGGACTTTCGGGAAGAAGGGTGTAGGTTACAATACAGATGATCTTATCTTGAGAATTAAACATATACTAGGGTCAGATGAATCTCATAAGATAGCCGTTGTTGGAGCCGGTAATTTAGGTTCAGCAATTGTGGGTTATGATGGGTTTGCAGTACACGGTTTTTCTGTGTCGGCTATATTTGATAACGATACAACTAAAATTGGCAAAAAAGTCGGCAAACATAAAGTCGGCGACATTAAAAGTTTAAAAAAAGTGATTAAAGAAAAAAAGATAACTATTGGGGTTATTGCGGTTCCTGCCGTGGAGGCTCAAAATATCGCTAATTTACTGGTAGGAGCAGGGGTAAAGATTGTTCTTAATTACACTCCTGTTACTGTTATGGTTCCCGATACGGTTAAGGTTCACAACACCAACCCGGTTAAAGAATTGTTATATACTCTATATTTTCTATCTAAAAAAAGTGACGACAAGGTCTAGTTTTACTAGCTTCTATAAGTATGATTAATTATCTTTAAAACCAAATTTTATAAAGTTCTTTTATTGCATTTTGCAGGAATTTGTTATAGCGTGTTAAATAATATATAAGTTAAAGTAACGACAATAAACAATAGACTACTCTCAAGTAATAATTTGGCTAAATTGGGGAATTTTTTGAAAGAATCTCCGACTCATTTTCTCCCTTTGGGAGACATGAGCGATAGGGTATAAAGAGCAATTTTTATGCCTGCCAATTTGCAAAGGAGATCCTAAGCATATTTGCTGTGGGTCTCTTTTTATTATGCGGTAATCAGTTTGATTTGCATTGAGTTTGTCAATATAAGTAAACCCGATGCAAAAATCAGAGAGAGGGGGGGGGTGAGGCCAGAAAGAAGAGAAAAAAATCGGGACCCCTAATGATATCCATTCAAGGTTGCACAATCAACTTAGCATACATCGCACTAGTCGCCTTACTTTAATTAATATTGGGGTTTCCGAGAGTGTTTTTTTGGCTTTATATGAAAGCCACATACTATTTTAGAAAGGAGTGAGCCATAAACGTGAAGCTCACACGAAGAAGTTTTTTAAAGCTTACAGGTGCTTCGGTAGCGACAACTGCTCTTGTAGAATTTGGTTATAATATGGCAGCGGTTGCGGCTGAGGCAGAAGAGCTCAGGACGACTGGCCTAAAGACCGCGTATACTATTTGTCCTTATTGTTCTTGTGGTTGTGGCGCTATAATCTATTCTGATGAACATGGTCATCCAATCGCTATAGATGGTGACCCGGATCATCCAACGAACCTGGGTAGCTTGTGTTCCAAGGGCGCTTCAATGTTTCAGGTGGCAGCGGACTCAGCTGGCAAAAGAAACACTAAAGTACTCTATCGCGGACCGGGCGGTTGTGAGTGGGAGGAAAGGTCCTGGGATGACGCAATTACCGATATTGCTCGCAAAATAAAAGATACTAGGGACAAGTACTTCATCGAAAAAGACGCGGACGGAAACGTTGTCAATCGCGTCGAAACTATTGCGTCTTTAGGTGGAGCGGCTGTAAACAACGAAGAGTGCTATCTTTGGGTAAAAGCTATGAGAACTCTCGGGCTTGTCTACATCGACCACCAAGCACGTATATGACACTCTGCCACGGTCGCAGCTTTGGGACCGACGTTTGGTAGAGGTTGTATGACTAATCACTGGATCGATTTGAAGAACACTGATTGCGTTGTAGTCATGGGTGGTAATGCCGCAGAAAATCACCCGATGTCCTTCAAATGGATAACTAAGGCCATGGAGGAGAGGGGAGCTAAATTAATCTGTGTAGACCCGAGGTTTACCCGCTCCGCCGCTAGGGCAGACATCTACGCACCTATCCGTTCGGGTACGGATGTCCCCTTCATCATGGGCATGGTCAACTACGTAATTCAAAACAATAAGTACCATGAGGAATATGTGAAGCGCTATACAAATGCTGCTATGTTGATTAATCCCGAATTTAAGATGCCTGGGGATTTGAACGGTCTCTTTAGTGGATATGATTCCACGGCGAGGAAGTACGATACGGCATCTTGGGGCTATCAGACGGAAGATAACGTAGACGAAAAAGCTCCAGGTGGAATTATCCACTCTCCAAAGAGGGATATGAGTATGTCCGACCCCAATTGCGTATGGCAGCTTCTCAAGAAACATGCTGCTCGCTATACTCCTGAGATGGTCGAGAAAATCTGTGGGACTCCAAAGGATAAATTCATTGAAATCTGTGAAGAGTTCTCAAAGACGGGAGCTCCCGAGAAAGCTGGAACCATCTGCTACGCCATGGGTTGGACACAACATACGGTTGGAACGGAAAACATCCGTGCTTTCGCTATGCTCCAGTTGCTTCTCGGCAACATGGGAAGGCCTGGCGGTGGAGTTAACGCTCTGAGGGGTGAGCCCAATGTTCAGGGTTCAACCGACCATGCTTTGCTCTTCCACATCATTCCGGCTTATTTATCGACTCCAAAGGCTGGACAGACCTTCAGGGGTTACGCGGATGCATACACGGTCGGGAAAGCTACTGCGAACGTTCTTCCTGGTTCAACTTCCTGGTGGAGACATGGCGAGAAGTATCTCGTAAGTCTTCTTAAGGAGTGGTGGGGAGACGCAGCAACCGCCGATAACGGTTACCGCTTTGACTGGATGGGTAAGATTGGCGGCGGCTTCTCGGGAGCAGGTTACTCCCACATAGCTCTATTTGAAGCGATGTATGCTGGAGAAATCAAAGGCATGCTTCTCTTGGGTCAAAACCCGGCTATTGGTGGGCCTAACTCTAACATTGAGACTGCTGCCATGGATAACCTTGAGTGGCTGGTCGACCTTAACCTCTGGGAGACCGAAAGCAACAGCTTCTGGAAACGCCCGGGATGTGATCCCGAGGCCGTTCAAACCGAGGTTTGGAGACTTCCGGCGGCCGACTCTTGCGAGAAAGATGGTTCCATCAGTAACTCCGGTCGTTGGATTCAATGGCGCTGGAAGGGTTGCGAACCCCTTGGCGATTGCAAGACTGATCTTGAAATAACTGACCTAATCATGAAAGAGGTCAAGGCGCTTTATGCGGCCGAAGGCGGTGCTGCCGCTGAAATCATCACCAACATCTACTGGGATTACTCTGGACCTAACGGAGACCCTGATGTTGTTGAGGTTGCGAAGGCCTGTAATGGTTACACGTGGCCCGACAGGAACAAGCTGGTTAAGAACTTCACCAAGCTTGAAAAAGACGGAACGACGGCCTGTGGTAACTGGCTCTTCTCTGGGACATTCACCGAAGAGGGTGAAAATCTCATGCAGAGAAGAGAGCCCGAGGCAGAAGGTATTGGAAACAACCTTGGGTGGGCTTACGCGTGGCCGGTCAATAGGAGAATCGTTTACAACCGCGCTTCCTGTGACCTTGAAGGAAAACCATGGAATCCGGAAATTCCCGAGATTTGGTGGGATGAGGCTCAAGGCAAGTGGGTAGGTAACGACATTCCAGACTTTGGAGGCACCAAGGCACCGAGCGCTGCGGGTGGAGACCTGCCGGCTATAATGCTAAACGAGGGAGTTTTCAGACTCTTTGCTGCTCGTGCTGAGGGTCCTTTCCCTGAGCACTACGAGCCGGTTGAAGCCCCTGTTGACAACATCATGTCCGGTCAGCAGAACAACCCGTGCATCAAGCTCTGGCATGAAGTCAATCCGGATACCAAGATTGGAACTGCTGATGAGTATCCAATCGTTGGCTCAACCTACAGAGTCACCGAGCACTGGCAGACCGGTATCATGACCAGGAACCAACCGTGGCTTGTCGATTTGATGCCCGAGATGTTCGTTGAAATCAGCAAGGAACTTGCCGATGAGAAGAACATTGAGCCCGGTGAAACTGTCGAGGTGTTTAACGCTCGAGGTTCTCTGCAAGCGGTAGCTATAGTTACCGGACGTGTAAAACCAATGAATATCAATGGCAAGACGGTTCACTTTGCCGGTCTTCCCTGGTGTTACGGTTATGCCGGACTTTGTACCGGTGGTGCGTGTCCGACGCTTAACTATTCCGCTAACCAACTCACTCCACACGTGGGTGACGCCAACACCATGATTCCTGAATACAAGGCGTTTCTCGTGGACATAAGGAAGGTGAAGTAAGATGGCAAAAGCGATACTTTATGATGCATCTAAATGTACTGCATGTCGCGCCTGTTACGTTGCCTGTAAGCAGTGGAATGTGTTGGCAGCAGCCGAGGTAAAAAAGTTGGGAACTTACTACAATGCCTTGGCTCTTGATGGAACTACTTGGAACCTAATCGACTTTATTGAAAAGGATGACCCGGACCGCTTCAGATGGCATTTTATCAGCCAGAGATGTATGCATTGTGCTGAGCCGAGTTGTGCAAATGTCTGTGCTGCTGGAGCCATCACGAAAGACTCAGAAACGGGCTTTGTCCTAATCGATAACGACAAGTGTTTAGGTTGCAAAAACTGTCACTATGCCTGCCCATTCTGGGAAGGCGTTCCTCGCTTCAGAGAGGAAATCTCCGAGGGCGAGGAAGAGTGGATGGACCATGGCAATAAGATACCCGGCAAAAGAGTTGCGGGTACCATGTTCAAATGCCGTGGCTGTGTAGACCGGGTTAAAAATGGTCTTGAGCCGGCATGTGTTACAACATGTCCTCCAGATGCTCTTCAATTCGGAGAAAAAGGGGAAATGCTCAACGTCGCAAATGAGCGCGTGGCACTTCTAAAAGAACGCGGCGAGACTAAGGCTCAGGTCTATAATCCTTCCGGTGTCGGCGGAACGGGTGTTATTTATGTTCTGACCGATGACCCAGAGGTTTATGGTCTACCTGAAGACCCACAAGTCTCGACGGCCGATATGGTTACCAAGTGGCTAACTGGTCTCATCACTGCGGGCATACTTACCATCGTTCCGTTCTGGATGGTATTTAAAGCCGCGGAAGCTGAAGGAAAGGGGGGTGAGTAAAGATGCATGAAGGAACTCACTACTGGCACTGGTTGCTAGCCGTATACCTCTTTCTTGGAGGTTTGGCTGGTGCTTGTGCTTATACGGGTACTTTTGCGGAAGCATTTAGCAAGGGCAGATATAAAAAGGTCGCTGAGATAGGATCTTACTGCGTGCTTCCCATCATCGTTTTGAGTTTAATAATCTTGGTTCTGGACCTGGCTCGTCCGCTTCAATTCTGGCGATTTATAATCACGTTCGTGCCAAGTTCACTCATGAGCCAAGGTACGTGGTTGCTTACCCTCTTTGCTATAGTTGGTGGGGTAATCGTTCCCGCCTTCTTCTTGTCTGAGAAGGTCGATGCGCTATCTTTCCTGAAAGGAAAAGATGGAGCAAGGAAGGTTTTTCAGTGGATAGGAGCCATTTTGGGAATTGGTGTCGTAGGGTATACGGGCGTGCTTCTTTCGGTGAAGGCTGTGCCGATGTGGGGCGCAACACCATTTCTACCGGCGATTTTTGTAGCTTCTGCTACATCTACTGGAATTGCTTTAATTCTTCTCTTTTGCAGTCTTTCGGCTGAGAAGGATGAAGGGGCGATAGGAGCATTGGAGAAGGCTGACTCAATAGTTATAGTTATTGAGCTTATCGCCTTCGCGCTTTTAATCTTTGCTCTGAGTGGCGCTGGCGGTCTAGCTGCCGATGCATCTGCCGTAATAACCGGTGGAGAATATGCCATGATGTTCTGGGTGGGCATAATCCTAATTGGATTGCTTGCACCCCTTGCGCTTGAACTTTATGGTATGAGCGTTGCTAAGAAAGCACATCCTCCAGCGGGGCTAAGCATGCTTGCTTCAGTTCTCGTACTTGTTGGTGGATTCATCGTAAGATGGATGTTCCTATATGGAGGACAAGTAATAAGGTAAGCTAAGTTAAGACAGAAAAACAGCCCCCCAACGGGGGGCTGTTTTTTTTGCTAATCTTCAAAATTTGGGATATAATCGCAAAGTTAAGTAGCATAATTGCTTTAATTTTGAACGGTGAAAGGAGTGTTTGCGATTCTTAAGCTAGAGCAAAAAATACCCTCAAGAAAAGATATCGAGGGAGAAATCAAATTTTACAAAAAGAAGTTTCCGACGTTGGAGGGAATTCTTGATTTATTCGAGTCGATTTTTGAATTGCAGACCGAATATGTTGACAAGATTGATGTCTCTGAATTTGATTTTTCGGATGACGAGATAACCGAGACCCTAAAAGAAGGGAAGCCACTTTTATTAACTAAAAGAGGAGAGATTCCCCCGGAATTATTTAGAGAATTGTTTATTAGGTTAACTGAGATAATTAAAGAAAAAAGTCTTCAAAAACCTGTGACCTTAGATAAGATTTTGGAAGCTGATGAGTTAAAGAGCGAAAGCATCGGTTTACTTATCGAAAAATTTGAGGAGGGGGACAATTCCTTTTTTGAGAGTTTAAGTAAAGAAAAAGATATCAATAAAGATGTTCTTTTGTTCATGATTACACATACTCTTAGTCCGTTTTATGAAGCATATTCTAAAGGTTTAAGACCAAGGATTAACCATCACTATTGGGGAAAAGAGTTTTGTCCGATATGTGGCAATCGTCCTTATATTATGAGATTGAGAAAGAAAGATGGATTAAAACTTTTAAGTTGTTCTGTTTGTAGAACTGAATGGTGGACGCAGCGCGTCCGTTGTGCTTTCTGTAATAATGTTGATAGCAAGCTGCTCTCAATTTTCTATCCTGAAGACGACAAGGGTCATCAAGTTGAGCTCTGCGATAAGTGTAAAAAATATGCAAAGTTGTCGAATGAAAAAGAGTTGGGACGCGATGTTATTTTGAGGGTGGAAGACGTAGCAACCATTCATCTTGATACGGTTGCGAAAAAGAAAGGTTATTCCCCCATAGCACAACCTCCTATTGAAATGAACTAAACGACAGATGAGAAAGATAGCCGGTATCATCCTTACAGGTGGGAAAAGTTCCAGGTTGGGCACGGATAAGTGTCTTTTAAAACTTGGAGCAAAGACAATTTTGGAGGGTTTGGTTGGTAAGCTCTCTTCGTTGTGCGAAGAAGTTATTTTAGTTTCAAATACTCCTAAATCTCACCAAATGAGTGGGGCAGAGGTTACTCGGGACGAAATTCCTCACCAGGGGCCATTGGGTGGAATACTGGCCGGCCTTAAGGCTTCAAACTATTTTTATAATTTTATCGTCTCTTGCGATACCCCGTTTCTTAACCTCAACCTTACCAGGTATTTAATTGCCGAAGCGGAGGGATTTGATGTGGTTATTCCTGAATCGCGACTTGGATTAGAGCCACTTCAAGCTATATACTCTAGGGGTTGCATAGATTACATTGAAGATAGAATAAGAAGACAAGATTTTAAAATAATTTCTTTTTTCAAAGATGTTAGAGTTAAGGAGATAAAGAAAGATAAGGTTACTGAGTTTGATCCGAACGCTCTTTCTTTTTTTAACATAAATACTTTTGAGGATTTTGAGCGAGCAAAAGAGATTTATGTTGGGTTTGAGGAGGGCTAAATGACAACCGACTTTACTGTAATTAAATATGACGGAATTGTTTCAAAAGTGTCTATGACGGTTCCGGAAGAGAAACCCATTACGATTATTCTGAATGATGAGAATCTTGTTACTCTCATGGCGACCCCAAAAAACCTTAGGGAGTTGGCCCTGGGATTTCTTTACGCTGAGGGTTTTATCGATGAGATAAAAGGCGTAGAGGTGATATCGTCTGATGAAGAAAATAGCACAGTTAAAGTAAGGGCTGACTCGGTTTTGCGAAAACCGAAAAATAAGATATTTACATCAGGATTTGGCAAAGGAGTGACCTTTTCGGACCCTCTTAATGAGAAGGGATTAAAAACAATTTCCTCTTCAAAAGTTTTTTCCGCGAAAAGAATTATTAATCTAATGGCGAAATTTTTACGGTCTATGGAAATTCATCGCTCGACAGGGGGAGTTCATTGCTCGGCACTCTGTAGTGAAAACGATATTTTGTCAATCCAGGAGGATATCGGTCGTCATAATACTATTGATAAAGTTTTGGGGGATATATTGATAGGTGATATTTCCACCGAAGATAAGATGATTTTTACGACTGGTCGTATCTCCTCGGAGATGCTTTACAAATCGGCGAAGGTGGGAATACCGGTTGTAGCTTCTCACTCTACTCCAACAGATGTTTCAATTGAGATTGGAAAAAGGTTTGGAGTTTCCGTGATAGGTTATGTGAGGGCTGGCAAGATGTATGTTTATACGCATCCGGAAAGAATAGAGATGGATGAGAATGGCTGATGCCTGCTCGCCTCTGGTGGGACTACCGACTAGCAGACTATCGACTGAAGGGGTTAAATGATGAAAAAACCTCCTATTATATCGGTAGTAGGAAAATCAGATAGCGGTAAGACTACTTTAATTGAGAAGCTCATCCCAGAGATTAAAAAGCGTGGATATAAAGTTGCTACTATTAAGCATGATGTTCACGGATTTGATATAGATGTTCCCGGGAAGGATTCGTGGAAGCATGCTCGAGCGGGAGCTGATAGTGTGGTAATTTCATCGGCCAACAAAATGGCAGTAATAAAAAAGTTGGATGAAGAACTTTCTCTGGATGAGATAGCAAGTTGTTATTTAAATGATGTCGATATCATAATTGCCGAGGGGTTTAAAAGGCAAGATAAGCCAAAAATAGAAGTGTTTAGAAAAGCGGTTCATAAAACTCCTTTGAGCTTGGACGATGAGCTTATAGCAGTTGTGAGTGATGATGAAGTGAATGTGGAAGTGCCGCTGTTTTCTTTCAAAGAGATTAAAAAATTGACGGATTATATCGAGAAAAAATTTATGGTTAGGTGACGTTTTTGTTTGGGCCCTTTCTTTGACATGAGTCTGTTTTTCGTGTATATATTTTATATTGTTTAGTAAATTAATTAAGAAGGAAAGTGGTGTAAATGACAGTATTGGGTGCATTTCTTCCGGGTTTAGGTGTTCCTGAACTTTTAATAATTTTGGTTATCGTTCTTTTACTTTTTGGTCCCAAAAAGTTGCCTGAAATTGGTAAGGCGCTTGGCTCTGGTATCAGAGAGCTGAAAAAAGGGGCGGAGGGTAAAGACGAGGAGTCGGCAAAGGCTAAAGAAAAAAGCAAAGAGGAAACAAAAGAAGAGACAAAAAAGGAAGTCAAGGAAGCTAAGAAGGAAGAATAATTTAGTCTAAAAATATATTTTATAAAAAAAGGCCGAGTTTTTCCGGCCTTTTTTTATTTTCCATTAAAGTAAGTATCCAGTTAAACCGATAATAATGAGTAATGTTATAAGTAAATATTATTTCGGAAGGGGCTTAATGGACTGGACCGATAAGCGAGTACGGATTTTAGCTCTCATAATTTTTGTTTTCTGGATTATCTTAACAGAGAGTTTTGCTTTTTTGAATTTACTTCTGGGTGTTTTAATTGCCTTAATCGTCTCATGCCTTTCTTATTCACTTCTTAGAGACCACTGGTCATGCATGGAAGATGTTAATTTTCGAAAATTCTGGCGTTTCTGTATATGTACCATGCGGATAGTAAAAGACGTTTTTCAGGCGAATACGGATGTGGGAGAAAGGGTTATGGACCCCAAAATGCCCATCAGCCCTGCCGTGATTAAATTCAAATCGAATCTCCCAGGTTTATTGCCAAAGGTTGTCTTGGCATGCTTTATCACTTTGAGACCAGGAACACTGGCGGTAGATTTTGAGGGCGATGTGATATATGTTCATTGTATCGCGGATGAATTTGCCAAGGAACTTATGGAAAGAAAACTGGAAAATTTAGTTGAGTGGATATTTAAGGAGAATTAGTAGATGACTCCCTTTTTTATTGGTATGAGCGTTGTTTTGTTAATAGGAGTTTTTGTTGCGTTGTACAGGGCCTTTAAAGGCCCTGATGTTTTAGACAGAGTTTTAGCCGTAAGTCTCATCGGCACCAATACTTTGGTTATTTTGATGTTAATTGGTTATATCTATAAGCATACCTTTCTCGATGTGGCTTTGGCGTATGCTTTATTGAGTTTCATTTCGATAGTTGTTATAGCAAGGTACGTTGAGAGTAAGGGGAAATTATAGATGTTTGAGGTAATTAGCAACTCTGTAGTGGTTTTATTTCTAAGCGTCGGAGTTTTTTTTCTATGGGTGGGCATAGTTGGGATTATAAGGTTTCCCGATATCTATTCTCGCCTTCATGCTGCCACCAAATGTGATATTCTCGGAGCTGGTTTAGTGCTTATAGGACTCATAATCTACGAGGGCTTCTCTTTTGATGCACTTAAGCTTTTGGCCATAGCCGCACTTCTTCTAAGTTCAAGTTTGGTTATAGGGCATGCTATTGCAAGGGCGGCTCGACGAACAGACTTGGTGTTTTGGCATGAAAACCGCGAAGAAAAAATTATGTTGGAGAAAGAAAAACTATTTAGGGAGATTTTTAAGGTATGACGGTACTCATTATTTTATTATCCTTATGTTTGATTATTTTATCCATTTTTGTGGTTGTAAGTAGAAACTTGCTTGCGTCCATTATTCTTTTTTCTGCTTATGGGCTGATTATGGCCCTGGTATGGCAACAACTTGGAGCACCTGTGCTTGCGTTGGCGGAAGTGGTGGTCGAATCGGGAATAATTTCGGTTCTTTTTGTAGTTTCAGTTTTTCGAACTTCTAAGGATGATGTAGAATGAAAAAATTTATTGTAATCGTGCTTTTGGTCTTGGTCGGCCTCTTCCTATTACTGGCGGTTTCTAAAATGCCAATCATGGGAGATCCGGATAGTCCTACAAACGCAATTGCTACTTCTCGATATATAGCTAAAGGACCTCAGGAAACCGGTTGCAATAATTTGGTTTCCGCTATCATATTAAATTACCGTGTTTACGATACGTTTGGGGAAATAACGGTCATTTTTGTAACCTTAACTGCCGCACTGGCTATTTTAGGTAGAGAAAAAGCTGGGGAGGGAGTTTCTCCGTTGAAAGTTAGCCCCAGCCCTTTAGTGAGTACAATTATGATTATTTATATTCCCTTTTTTATAGTTTTTGCTTTTTATGTGGCAATTCATGGTTTTAATTCAATAGGCGGCGGTTTTCAAGGGGGAGTTATTTTGGCCTCTGTTCTGGTTATTTATGCTCTTGTATTCGGGTATGATGAAGCAGTAAGAAAATTTCCTCCCAAAAGGAGGATATTGTTTGAAGGTCTAGCTCCTCTCTGTTTTGTGGTAGTAGGTTTTATGTCCATATTAGCAGGCACAAATTTCTTGAATTTAAACTTCTCCAGCGTGTCCCATTTCCGAAATTTTCTTACCTTAATATTAGAGATTAGCCTCGGCCTTACAAGCGGTGTGGCAATTGCCTCCTTATTTTACATTTTAAAGAAGGTGGAGAGGGAATAATGCTCAAGGCGAGCTTTTCTAACTTAATTTATGTGGTTTCTATGATTCTCTTTCTTATCGGATTTTATGCTGTTGCGATGCGACCAAGCTTAATTAAGAAAATTATCGGAATAAATATTATGGAAACGGCCATTTTTCTTTTCTTAATAGGCATTGGAAACAAGAAGGGTGGAGCATCGCCTCTGGTTGTTGAAGGTATTGAAAAGTATGTTAATCCCTTTCCTCAAGCTATGGTTCTCATGGCTTTAGTGGTAGGCGTGGGGACTACGGCTCTTGCTTTAATTTTAGCTGTTAGATTATTCGAATGTGAAAATGGGGAGAAGAGATGAGTTTTGTTCTTCACTTACCGGTATTAATGGTGGCGGTACCCATAGCTGTGGCTGTTTTAATCTCTGTTTTGTTGACTTTTAAAAGAAACATTGCCTTTGTTCTATCCGTTTTGACGATGATATTTTGTCTTATTTCATCTCTTTTTTTGATGGTGAAGGTAATAACGGAGGGTTCTTTTGTATACTACGTGAGTGATTGGCCTCCTCCCTGGGGAATAGAGATATTCATAGACCGTCTTTCAGTATATATGCTTCTCTTAATAGCTATCGTTGGTTTAATTTCGATTATCTATTCTGAACTTTATATTAAAAAAGTGCTTGACCATCAAAAAATCCCCTTTTACTACATGTTAGTTCTTTTCCTTATAGGTTCGATAGTTGGTTTCGTTATATCTGGCGATATTTTTAACATGTTTATATTTTTTGAAATCCTTTCATTAAGTAGCTATTCACTGGTTGCAATATCGGGAGACAGGGAAGCGTTGAGAGCTGGTTTTAGATATCTGGTAATGGGGATAGTTTCCTCGCTTTTCATTTTATTGGGCTTAGGTTTTATATACTCTGTGACGGGGACCCTTAATTTTACTCAAATAGCTCTTAGAGTAAAGGAGCTCTCTGATTTAACGGTTATTCAGACGGGAGCGTTATTATTGATAGTCGCGTTTATTATCGAGGCGGCCATATTTCCATTACACGTATGGTTGCCAAAAGCTCATGGCAAAGCCCCCGCTCCCGTTAGCGCGCTCTTGTCCGGCTTGGTCATAGGAATTGGCGTTTTTGGAATGATTAAGGTTGTCTATTACATTTTACCCGGTGTGTATCCTGTTAGTTTTGTGGTGTTTTTCAGGGGCTTGATATCTGTTGGAATAATTTTAGGTGCCATTTTTGCCCTATTTGAAAATGATTTAAAGATTCTTTTAGCTCAGTCCAGCATAAGTCAAATCGGGTTTGCGGCCATCGGAGTATTTTTCTTCTCATACTCTGGTCTAATGGGAAGCATGCTGCAGCTTTTAAATCACGCTTTTGCTAAATCAGCTCTTTTTCTTGGCGCTGGAGCGGTAATTTATAAGACGGGATTTAGAAATCTTGATGAAATGAAAGGTATTGGGAAAAGAATGCCTATTACAATGGGATTTTTTGCAATTGGTTTAGCGTCGATTGCAAGTATTCCCATGACATGTGGTTTTGTGAGTAAATATTATCTGTGCCTCGCAGCCATTAAGCAAGGATTATGGGGGTCAGTTGGGGCGATTTTGCTGGGGGGTTTTCTTTCCCTCTTGTACTGTCTTCGAATCATTAGTTGTATCTTTTTTGAAAAGCCGGATTCTAAGGTAGAAGTAAAGGAAGCTCCTCTGAAAATGCTTCTTCCTTTAGGGGTGCTAGCTTTTTTAACTATTTTCTTTGGCGTGTTTCCTAGGGCTGCTTTTGTTCTGATAGAGCCTGGTGTAAAAGAAATCCTAGGTTTTTTGAGGTGAGTAAATGAATCAAATGGTCAGCATGATACCCATTACTGCTGTTGCGTTGCCTTTTCTAATTGGAATTGCCATCTTTTTTACGGGCAAAAACAAAAAGCTAATGGGATTTTTGAGTTCGATTGCCGCACTTCTATCTCTTGCTCTCGTATCTGCATTATATTCCATGTTGGTGCGGGGGAATATGGATGTTTGCTGCCCCATCTGTTTTGGCGCGGGTTTCACCTTCTGTTTTAGGGTAGATTGGCTTGGTCTGTTTTTTGCGGGCATCACTTCTCTTTTATGGGTGGCGAGTATCCCTTATTCCATAAAATATATGGAAATGAAGTTTCCTGACTCTAGAGCCAGGTTCTTCGGGTTTTTTACTTTGAGCGCGGCCACTGCTATAGGTGTAACGATGGCCGGGAACATGCTAACTCTATTTGCTCTATATGAACTATTGACCATCTTTACCTACCCTTTGGTGGTTCATGCCGAAACTCCGGCAGCGTTAAAAGCAGGCAAGAAATATTTGGTCTATCTTTTAATAGGAGAAATGTTTTTGTTATTTGCTGTATTATCAACTCCTGAATTTGCAGGACCGCGGGCTTTTGCAAAAATTGGATTAATCTCTTCCGAAATCGGATCGAAGATGCTTCTTGTCCTATTCTGTAGCTATATTGTAGGGTTTGGAATCAAGGCAGCAATTTTCCCCTTCAGCAATTGGTTGCCCACGGTATCGATAGCGCCAACTCCTGTAACCGGATTGTTGCATGCTGTTGCGGTGGTAAATGTGGGAGTTTATGGAATTATGCGCGTGATTTTAAATGTATTTGGTATAGAGTTGGTTCGAAGTATGGGCGTTGGGGTTCTGCTGGTTTTTATATCTGGCGCAACAATTATCTATGGCTCATTGATGGCGCTTAGACAAGATGATCTTAAGAGAAGGTTGGCGTTTTCCACTGTTGATTATATTTCTTACCCTATTTTAGGGCTGGCTCTTCTAAGTCCCACTGCACTTGTTGGGGGGCTTCTCCTTCTGGTAACTCATGCTTTTTTAAAGCTTTCCCTTTTCTTCTGCGCGGGAGCTATTGATATCCAGACAGGAAAGACAAAGGTTAGTGAACTTTCAGGCATAGGCCGTAGACTGCCCTTTGTCTCAACTTGTTTTGCGATTGGTTCTTTGGGGTTAATTGGAATGCCCTTAACCTTAGGTTTTGTGGGCAAATGGTATCTTTGGCAAGGGCCGATGGAGACAGGTCAGCCAAGCGCGATGGGAGTTCTTATTGCCGGTGCTATTTTATGCGCTTTCTATTTGCTATATGTAGTTTACGTACTCTTTTTTAAGCAATCTAATGTTGATTTTGTTTGCGATTTACAACTAAACTGGACGATGCTTTTTCCAATAGGAGCAGGGGTTTTAATGGGTTTAGTCTTTGGCATATTCCCGAAGGGCTTACTTTTATTGGTTAACAATGTGACCATGTGTTATTTTGGAGGTTGAAGTGTTTTTTCAATTTGTTTTGCTGGCAACGATAATATTATTGCCTCTTTTTGGGGCAGGTTTAGTTTATTGGGTTAGTTCTAAGTCCGCTATGTTGAGAAACTATCTAGCGGCATCGCTAACCATTGTTACATTGATTTTAACCTCAATATTGTATTGCTTCAGCAAAGGTGAGGCAATTGTAGTTGGATATCCCTTTCTTTCCTTTGCCGAGATAAGATTTTCCATCAACCCGATGAGTGCCTTGCTGGCTTTTTTGACTGCTTTTATTTGGACTGCCGCTACGCTTTACTCCTTTACTTATTTGAAGAGTTCATCTAATCAAGGGCGTTTTTATGCTTTCTTATTACTAGCTTTTTCGGCTAATTTGGGAGTTTTTTTAGCGGGAAACTTTTTAACCTTGTTTATCTTCTTCGAAATTCTGGGAATATCTGCTTATCCTTTGATAGTGCATAACGAGGACAAGAAAGCATTTAAGGCGGGCGCGAAATATCTTGTAATGGTGTTTCTGGGAGATATAGCTCTTTTGATGGGAATTCTTCTTTATTGTAAGGTTACAGGCAACATTGATTTTGCTACGGGCATAAAAGGAACTTCTGAATATATTAAATTTATTATATTTGCATTAATGGGTATCGGTTTTGGCGTTAAAGCTGGCGTGATACCATTTCACATCTGGCTTCCGGACGCTCATCCTGTTGCCCCAACTCCAGCAAGCGCTCTTCTTTCCGGGGTAATGATAAAGGTTGGGGTTTACGGTATTATCAGGTCTCTGTTTTCAATCTTTGGACCAGAGCAGAGCTCAATTGTCGTTGGGTCTATTGTGATTTGGGTGGGCATCATCACCATGCTTGTTGCGGTGTTTATGGCTCTATTGCAAGAGAACGCTAAAAAGATGTTGGCCTACCACAGCATCAGCCAAATGGGTTACATTGTTTTGGGGGTAGGGTGTGCAGCATATCTGGGGGTTGAAGGGGCCTTAGCTCTTGGTGGCAGCATGTACCATATAGTTAACCACGCTCTCTTTAAATCATGTCTCTTTTTGACCGTGGGAGCAGTTTACTATCGAACTGGCGAGCTTAACATGTATAAGCTGGGTGGTTTGGTTAAAAAGATGCCCATCGTCGCTTTTTGCACGCTTGTTGCTTCATTGGGGATTAGCGGTGTCCCTCTTTTTAACGGATATGCCAGCAAAACGCTTATTCATCAAGCATTGGCTCATTTAGGTCATGGCGGGTGGGTCGGTCTGGTTAATGTTCTTTTCATTGTAACTTGTGGAGGAACAATCGCCTCTTTTATCAAGCTGTTTACTCTCGTTTTTTTAGGTAGGGCGCCGAAAAAATATGAGAAAGTTAAGGATGCATCGTCTTCCATGCTTGTTGGAATTATGGCGCTGGCCATCATGGTTTTTGCTTTGGGCATTTTCCCCGGACGTTTTTGGACGTTTTTTATACTTCCTCTTTTAAAACATCTGGGATACACGGGAACTGCTTTAAGCAGTATAAGAACGGTAAATATTTTGACGTTGCATGATATCCAAAGCTTGGTTATCTCACTGGCTGTGGGCATATTTATATTTACTGTGGGAACAAGATATGGTCTTTTTCACCTTCGTTTCCCCCGGTGGTTTGGTGTCAATTACTGGTTTGAGCAATTTGCTTTAGGGGTTTATTTCTTGTTACATGAAGAAAGTCACTTAATTGAAATGCATACTTCGAGGGCAACGAGAGAAATTAAAGAAATGATTGCGAAAAAGGGGCGTTCGACGGAGGCACTTATTGAAGGAGAATCCTATGTTTTAAGGTCACTTATTTTTATTTCAAAGAGACATGTTAAAAAGATTTATTTAAGGGTTGAAACTTACATCGTAGCAAGAGCCAACTATATTATAAAAAGTCTATGGAGCGGTTTCTTGGCTAAAACATACCGTAGTTTATCTGCAAGTGAGACCAAAAAAGAATTTAACCTTTATATTGAGGATTTAAATTTCAGCATATTTTTAATCTTATTTTTGTTGGTATTGTGTTTTGTTTCCATTAAACTAATAGGCTAAAGGAGGCAATTGTGAAACGAGGTAAATATTTGCGGAGCGTATTACTCATCGTATTGACATTTGCTTTCGCAAATCTTGCAATCTATTTCTCTTATCCTCACGGTGTTCTCACTTATTGGACACTTTATGTAGTACCTTTGGTGATTGCTGCTATTGTATATGATATTTATGGAGTGGTTGCTATTGGCTTGGTGAGCACGGGGGCGGTTTCATGGTGGCTTTACTCAAGCGTGAGCTCCCCTGAATTTTATCGAGCTTTAAGCGTGGAGAGTACGATTTTAGAAATAGCTATTGGCATGTCAATCTTTTTAATCGTGGGTTCAATTTTGGGGGTTCTTTCGAAGAAGCAGAAGAAACAACAGATAGCGTTAGAACTCCTCTCTATTCATGATCGCCTTACAGGGCTCTTTAATTACAGCTATTTCCTAGATAGGATGGAGGAAGAAAAGAAAAGAGCGGATAGATACGAAAAGGAACTGTCGTTTATCATGATGGATATAGATCATTTTAAACATTACAACGATACTTTTGGTCACGAGCAAGGGAATGTGGTGCTAAAAAAGATAGCCAAGACGATTAGGAAAAACACCAGGGATATCGATGTTGTTTCTAGATACGGCGGGGAGGAGTTTGTAATTTTACTTCCTCGTGCCTCAAGGGAGCAAGCCGTTGTCGTTGCTGAGAGGATACGGAAAGCGGTTGAATCTCTTGAATTTCCGGGGAACAGAGAACAACCGGTTGTAAAGAAGACAATAAGCGGCGGTGTTTCCGTGTATCCTCACGACGCGGAAGATGCTTCCGGGTTAGTTGTAAAAGCCGATGAGGCGCTTTATGAAGCGAAAGAAAGTGGCAGAAATAAAATTTGTGTTGCAGAATAAAATTTTTTGATAATTTTAAAGGAAAAGAAGTATTAGGATAGAATTTTAAAGATACAAGATATAGATTTAAAAAAATTTAAGAGTTATAAACTCCGAGTCATTATTCCTAAGATTTACCCCGCAGAAATGCTACGGGGCGGGTTACGGAATATGACCGTAGGGCCTTTAGTCAAGGAGTCCGTAGGGTGCAAGAAGAAATTTTTGTGTCTCCCGTATTTGGAAAGGAGTGTCTTAAGGTGACGCCATTTCCATATGTGGGAATGGCGTTTTTAGTTGAAAGAGGAAGGTGGAAAGTTAAAAGAGTGTAGGGTGTGTGGAGTATGGTAAAGCTAAGAGCATGGAGCATAGATCGGAGAGCTTAGAGTCAAAAAACAAACAAGCTACCCAACAAGCGAATCAAAAAACTACTGACTTCCGACTAACAGACTCCTGACTATAAAAGGAGGGTTTTATAGATGTCTTCTGCATCATGTAGTTTAGATAAAGTTAGAGAGATGGTTAAAGAGAAAACTAAAGAGGGGAGAATTTCCTGCCCAATGGCTCATAAAATAGCAAAAGAGTTGGGTGTATCCCCGAAAGTGGTTGGCGACGTTGTAAACGAGCTTGAGATAAAACTTTACGGTTGCCAGCTCGGTTGTTTTTAATAGTTTTTTAATAATTTAATTAAATATGTTTTTTCTCCGAGTCACTTGACCTAAATTCCGCAAGATTCTTGTGGGATATGGAGGGTGACCGATAGGGTTCTACTGGAAACGGTATTGCCTCCCGTGACGGAAAGGAGACTGGTTTTAAAAAGACTAGCAGTCACACAGTGATTGCTAGTCTTTTATTCTTTTAAAAGGAGGTGATTTTACAGAGGATACAGAAGAAATGGACGGAAGTTATAAACTACTCAAAGGAGGAAGAAAGTTGTTTAAAAGATTTAATAAAAGAAACTTGATAATCATTTTAGTTTCATCACTTATCATTGGTGCGTTACTTTTTGGAATTGTTGGTTGTCAAAAATCAGGAAATGAGGAGAATGCAGTTAAAGAAACCAATGAAAAGGTTGAAGAAAAAGATACATTAAAGGGTGATTTGATTGTATTTCATGCTGGGAGTCTCAAGGTGCCTTTTGAGGTGCTTAAGGCTGAATTTGAGAAAGAACACCCAAGTGTTAATGTTCTTCTCGAAGGCGCTGGGAGTCGCGATTGTGCCAAAAAAATATGTGAGCTGAATAAAAATTGTGACGTTATGGCTTCAGCTGACTATACGGTCATAGATGAACTTCTTAAACCGGACTATGCTGATTGGAATGTAAAATTCGCAAGTAACAGAATGGTTATTGCCTATACTGATAAAAGCAAGTATGCGGGCGAGATAACCAAAGATAATTGGTATGAAATATTCCAAAGAGACGGTGTGATGTATGGTCATTCTGATCCCGATTCTGACCCTTGTGGTTACCGAAGCCGCCTGGTCTTTCAGTTGGCCGAGGAACATTACGGCGTGGATGGTTTGGATCAAACTCTGATTGATCATTGTCCCAAAGAGAATATAAGGCCCAAGTCAGTTGAGCTTATATCGCTACTTCAATCTGGTGACCTCGATTATGCCTTCGAATATCTTTCCGTTGCGAAGCAGCACGGTTTGAAGATTTTGGAATTGCCTGAGGAGATTAATCTTGAGAAGGAAGAGCTCGCCGATTTTTACTCTCAGGCATCCATAACGTTGGCGGATGGTGCAACCAAGAAAGGTAAATTTATTGTCTATGGGGTAACCATCCCCAAAAATTCCGAAAATCCTGAGGTTGCCATGGCCTTTGTAAAAATGCTTTTGAGTGAGAATGGTCAGAAGATTATGGATGATGCCGGTCAACCACCCTATAACCCGCCTCTTACAAAAGATGGCGACACGCTGCCTTCTGAGTTGAAAGGTATTGTGAAGGTTGAGAGCTAATTCATTTTAGGCAAGGGGGATATTGGTCGTCCCCCTTGCTTTTTACTAATATTTATATTGCCTTAAACAATTATTTGTTATTATCTGCATAGAAGTTTTGGAAATTAATCGGGTATTTTGGAGAGGGACAATATGAAATTTAAGCGAGTTAATGCAATGTATTATATCTTTTCGCTCATGGGTGGTTTGTTGATTTTATTTATACTGCTCCCCATCCTTCGCTCATTTTTGGCCCAAACTCCCTCCATTTTAATCAAAGAGGCAACCGATAAGGGAGTTCAAGAGGCGATATTTAACAGTGTTTTTCTTGCAGTTGTTTCGGCAACCATAGCTGCTCTTTTTGGAGTTCCTTTGGCTTATATTCTTGCCCGGAAAAAGTTTTTTGGGAAATCGTTTATTGAATCGATAGTCGATTTACCTCTTGCTATTCCACATACGGTGGCTGGTATTTTGTTGTTGTTTGTTTTCGGACGGTATGGAATGGTGGGTGTCCTCTTTGAGAGGTTTTTCAGCTTAAGATTTGTAGGTACCAAGCTAGGAATAATAGTTGCCATGCTCTTTGTAAGCTTGCCTTTTATGGTTAATTACGCTAGGGAAGGATTTGAGATGGTTGATGTGAGGTTGGAGCAGGTTGCGAGTACTTTGGGAGCCACTCCTTTTGAGGTTTTCCGTAGAGTCTCTCTTCCACTTGCGATTAGAGGAGTGCTAACGGGTTGGGTTCTTACTTGGGCACGGGCGATAAGCGAGTTTGGGGCTGTTATAATTTTAGCTTATCATCCGATGACTGCGCCGATAAAAGTGTACGATGTCTTCACTCAGCTTGATTTGAAACATTCTTCGGCGGTGGCGGTTCTCTTTCTAGTTATTTGTCTGGCTGGTTTCGTGATATTTAGATTTCTTGCTTTTGGTGGAATAGGAAAGAGCGGTAAAAGATGATAGAAATTAAAGACTTAGATATTGACTTGGGCGAATTTAGATTACGAGACGTAAACCTCTCTATCGATGAGGGGGAAATTTTTGTGATTCTCGGCCCAAGCGGAGCGGGCAAAACGGTTCTTCTTGAGACGGTTGTGGGATTTTTTCCTCCAAAGAGGGGAAGCATAATTTTAAATGGGAATCTTGCAAATGATTTACCTCCCGAAAGGCGAAATATAGGTTTTATTTTTCAAGACTATGCTTTATTTCCTCATCTTACCGTAAGAGAGAATATTCTTTTCGGTACCCGCTATAGGCAGATCGATGATGTTGAGGAAAAATTCGATAAAATTGTTACTACCTTGAGCATCAATAATATCTTGCATAGGTATTCTAAAACTTTAAGTGGTGGTGAGCAGCAACGGGTGAGTCTTGCTAGAGCTCTAATCATGGAGCCCGGGCTCCTTTTATTTGACGAACCGTTAAGCTCTCTTGACGAGCGAGTTAGGGAAGGTTTGAGGGATGAGCTTAGGATTATTTTAAAAAAGATGAAACAAACGTCTCTTTTTGTTACCCACGATCAAACGGAAGCTCTGGTAATCGCCGATAGAATCGGCGTTATGTATGACGGAAGAATTGTCCAGATTGGTAAGCCGGAAGAGATTTTTAATACTCCCGTCAACGAGTATGTTGCCAGCTTTGTTGGGGTTGAAACGGTTTTGGAAGGCAAGGTTGCGTCTTACCTTGATGGACTGGTCGTTGTTGATGTGAATAGAGTTAAAATCGAGGTTGTTGCCGATGTTCCTGTTGGAGAGCGGGTTCTTTTGGGGATAAGACCTGAAAATGTTACCCTAAGCGTAGTTAGAGAAAGAAAAAGTTCGAGTGCAAGAAATAATTTTATTGCCAAAGTTATAAAGTTGACACCACTTGGCGCGGTGGTTAAAGTTAATCTTGATTGTGGCTTTCCGCTAGTGGCACTCATTACCAAGCAGTCTGTTGAGGAGATTGGACTGGAGGAAAAAGAAGAAGCAGTGGTGAGTTTCAAGGCTACGGCAGTACATGTGATTAGGCAATGATTGGGGAAAAAGTAAAGGGTAACAGAGTTCAGCCCCCAGCTTTCAGCAAGACAAAAATGAATAGAGAAATTATAGCAGAGAGCTTAGAGCGGAGAGCTTGAGGTATAGAAGAAATGAAAAATGGAGAATGAAGAATGAAAAATGACCTGCCTGCCCTGCCTGCCCTGCCTGCCGGTAGGCAGGGCAGGCAGGCACGGTAATTAAGAATTAAAAAAGTTTTTATTGTAAGACCAGTATCCGGAGGATACTCTTTTTAAGAATTTTATCTTTTAGTTTTCGTTTTTATTCTCTAATTAAAAAGGATGGTTTTAAGGGCTGAACTAAAAAGCTGATCTCAAGGGCTGTTTTTAACATTTTAAATTTTTCTATATCGTTTTTAATTTTACATTTTTAGTTTTTAATTTAATTAGCTGAGGGTTGGAAGCTAAGAGCTATTATTTTAATTTGCTATCGACTCCCAACTACCGACTAACGGACTAACGGGTGAGATTTGATGATTAAACCAGAAGAGGCGCTAAGAATAATTTTAGAAGAAGTAAGAATTCAGCCTTTTGAAGAAGTCGAGCTGATTGACTCCTTTGGAAGAGTTCTTGCAGAGGATGTTATTTCCGACATAAACGTACCTCCTTTTGACAATTCGGCCATGGATGGTTACGCAATTGTTGCTTCTGATACCGCTGGTGCGTCGAAGAAATCTTTGCGTAGGTTGAAGATTTTGGGGGAGCTAAAAGCAGGAGATGTATCCAATTTTGAAGTTACTTCTGGTTTTGCATTGAAGATTATGACGGGCGCCCCTATTCCCCTTGGTGCAGATACGGTTGTTAAAAAAGAAGATACGGATTTAGGCGACGATGAAGTCTCGATCTTTTGTGAAGTTGAAAAAGGCAAAAATATTCGCTTGGCAGGGGAAGATGTCATCAAAGGCGAGAGGATTTTCCCCACAGGAGTTCATATAAGACCTCAAGAGATAGGGTTGCTTGCTTCTTTGGGGAAAAGCAAGGTTAAGGTCTTTAAACTGCCTACCGTTGCAATATTGAGCACTGGTGATGAGTTGGTAGAAATCGATGAGCCGCTTGCACCGGGAAAAATCAGAAATAGCAACACATATTCCCTTATGGCCCAGGTAATCTCCTGTGGTGCTAGACCTTTTCCTTTAGAGATAGCTCGTGACAACGTCGATGCTACAAAGAGATTAATCGAAAAAGGTCTAGAGGTTTCCGATACCTTACTAACAACCGGCGGAGTGTCGATGGGCGATTATGATGTGGTTAAAGATGTCTTAGATGACCTCGGCGCGGAGCTTAAGTTTTGGAAGGTGGCTCAAAAACCGGGTATGCCATTGGCTTTTTGGCGTCTTGGCGAGAAGCTTATTTTTGGTCTGCCGGGAAATCCGGTTTCCACGATCGTCTGTTTTGAAGAATATGTTCGACCGATTATCTTGAAGATGATGGGAAGAAGTCATATTTTTCGTCCTGAAGTGGACGCCATATTTGAGCACGATTTGCAAAAGAAATCGGGTAGAGCATTTTTTGTGAGAGTTAATGTAAAAACAAAAGATGGAAAGCACTATGTTTCTTTGACGGGGCCTCAGGGCTCAGGCATTTTGAAGTCGATGTCGTTGGCCAACGGGATAGCCATAATTCCATCGGAGACAACCCTAGTCAAGACTGGCGATAAGGTTAAAGTTCACTTGATTGATTTGCCAGAGGACCATTAAAAAGGAGAATAATTGCCGGAATTATTCGATAATCATAATAGACGAATAGATTACCTTCGAGTTTCTATTACTGATAAGTGCAACTTGCGTTGCATATATTGTATGCCGGAGGAGGGTCTTGCAGATTTAAAAAAACACGAAGATATTTTCACATATGAGGAAATTGAGATTTTCGTTTATCATGCAATAAAGCAGGGAATTTCAAGGGTTAGATTAACAGGTGGAGAGCCGTTAATAAGAAGAGATGTTGTAGATTTTATAAAAAATTTGTCGAGTATGTCTGAGCTTCATGATATGTCGCTTACCACAAATGGCGTTCTTTTGGCCGATTTTGCGGAGGACTTATATGAAGCAGGGCTCAAGCGCATCAATATAAGCATTGATTCTCTGAATCATGAGAAATTTAAACATATAACGCGAGTTGGAAATTTAAGTATTGTGATGAAGGGGCTTCAAAAAGCTTTTGAAGTCGGTTTTAATCCGGTGAAAATAAATGCGGTGGTTTTAAAAGAAATAAACGATAGTCCAAGCGATTTTAAAGATTTTGCTAAACTCACTTTTGATTATCCGGTTCATGTCAGGTTTATTGAATACATGCCTTTTAGCAAACAGATGGGACTTGATATGTGCTTGCCCTGTTCTGAAATGATAGAAAGATTAAAGAAATTCGGAGAGCTTGAAGATGTAGATTCCCCCAGGGGCTCGGGACCAGCCAGATATATGAAATTTAGAGGTGCCCTTGGGACAATCGGGTTCATTTCTCCAATGAGCAATCACTTTTGTCCTGAGTGTAACAGGTTAAGACTTACGGTTGATGGTAAACTTAAAACATGTCTTTTTTCTAATGACGAAATAGATGTAATCGGTCCCATGAGAAATAATCACCCTGAAAAAGCGGTCGAAGAGGTTTTAAGAGAAGCGCTAAAAGTTAAACCAAAAGATCATTCGACAGCTCGAAAAGATCATTTTGTGCGCACAATGTCTCAGATTGGAGGATGAGATGGAAAACAAACACAGTTTAACTCATATAGATGAGCAAGGAAGAGCGAGAATGGTTGATGTTAGCGAGAAGGAAGTGACAGCTCGGAAAGCAGTTGCCAGGGGTTTAATTAGAATGGAAAAAGAAACCCTTGAACTTGTTAAAGCCGGCGATGTCAAAAAGGGCGACGTTCTTGCCGTTGCTCAAGTTGCGGGAATTATGGGAGCGAAAAAAACCTGCGATATTATACCAATGTGCCACCCCATTCAAATAACGGGTGTGGATATCGATTTTAAGATAGACGAGGAGCATTCTTCCATCGAAATTTTGGCAACAACTAAGACGATGGATAGAACGGGGATAGAGATGGAAGCGCTCACGGCTGTAGCAATTGCTGCTTTAACAATCTATGATATGTGTAAAGCTGTTGATAAGAGAATGGAGATTCAAGAGATAAAACTCATGAAGAAAAGTGGCGGCAAAAGCGGAACTTTTGTGAGGACAGATAGCTGATGGCATATAGCAGATGGCAGATAGCTGATAGAAAGTTGAGAGGGTAAAGGAAAAAACAAACAAACGCCCAACTCTCGACTAATAGACTACCGACTAAATGGCTGATAGCAGATGGCCAAACTTCCCTCCCCCTTGATGGGGGAGGATTAACCTGCCTGCCGGTAGGCAGGGGTGGGGGTGAAGGGGTAAAAAATAAAAATGAAAAGTGAAAAGTGATAATGAAAAAATAAAAATGATTTTGAACGTAGTTTTGAAGAGTTTACCTTTTAGAATTTTTCTATATCGTTTTTCCTGCCTGCCCTGCCTGCCGGTAGGCAGGGCGGCAGGCATGGCATTCTTATATTTTATTTTTTATTTGAACTTACTCCTCACTCCCGACTAACAGACTACCGACTAATTGGAGGTGAAAGCGTGAGGGTTGCAATCTTAACCGTAAGTGATAAGGGCTCGCGGGGAGAGCGAGTCGATGAAAGCGGGAAAATCATTAAGGAAATGATGGAAAAGGAAGGCAATGAGGTTGTTTTTTACCAAGTAATCCCTGATGAGAAAAGACTCATCGCAAAAGATTTAAGAATTTTAGTCGACAATGAGAAAGTTGACTTGATCTTAACGACCGGTGGAACAGGTTTCTCTCTAAGGGATGTTACGCCTGAGGCAACACTTTCCGTAATAGATAAGGTAGTTCCTGGATTTACGGAAGCGATGAGAGCTGAAAGCTTAAAAATAACGCCGAATGCCATGCTTTCTCGAGCCGTAAGCGGGATAAGAGGCAAAACACTTATAATAAATCTTCCTGGTAGTCCCAAGGCGGTAAGGGAATGTTTAGAAGTGGTGCTTCCTGCCATTCCTCACGGAATTAAAATTTTACGAGGCGAAGGTGGGGAGTGTGCGACTAAATAAGAAAAATGGGCTTTATCTGGTCGGACTCACCGGTGTTCTTGTTTTGCTCATTTCTCTTCTCTCTCCAGCCGAAAGTACATTGGGTGATTGGATTAAGGTTCTTTATATCCATGCGGGACTTGCCTGGGTTGGTGTAATGGTGTTTGTTCTAGCCGGCATCTTTGGAGTATTGCATCTTATTTCGAACAAAACCTCCTTTAGTAAGTGGTCCAAATCTTCACAAAAAATAGCAGTTTTAATTTGGGTTTTAAATGGGCTACTAGCTGCTTTTGTTACCAAGATGATCTGGGGGAAGTGGTTGTTTCTAGCGGAGCCTCGTTTTAAAATTACCATCTTTATTTTGGTTCTCGCGCCTCTCTTTTACCTTCTTTCGCTTTGGGCAAAAGATAGAAAGATAGTATCCATTTTAAATGTTATTCTTTCGTGTGTTGTGATATGGCTTTACTCAACCGCTGGCTCCGCAATTTTTCACCCAACTGGTCCGGCACGCTCTTCGCCCAATCTGCTTATTCGCTTAAGTTTCTTTGTAATTGTTGGGCTTTTATCCGCAGCTTCGTTGATTTTAATTTGGATAATGAAGGAAACTGATTGATTAGTGTTATAAGTCACTGGCGAAGTAATCTCGTTTTATCCATAATAGCTATTGGCCAAGAGCTGGTTTAAAGGCTGAATCGAAAGGCTGGTTTAAAAGGCTGCATTTATCTTTTAAATTTACATTTTGCACTGGAGCGCGTGCCTGCCGTCAGGCATAGGTAGCGACTTGTTTGTCTTAAATAGTTATATTTTGTATAATAAATCAGCTTTCTTTGAAAACGGGAGGTTTGTATGAAGGCAAGACGTAAGCGTGTTGTTATTACCAGTGCTATAATAATAGTTTTCTTTGGAATTCTTCTCTATACCACCGTAGGCAGTTCTTTTCTGTATTACAGGACTCCCAGCGAGGTTATTGCGGACGAATCCTTATATGGCAAGTCCGTAAAGGTGTCAGGGAAGGTTGTGGGTAATGCCATAGAGGAGAGCGAAGGCATTTATAAGTTTATGATTACCGACGGGGAGAACTCGGTTAGTGTCGTTTACGCTGGGGTTTTGCCAAGTGCTTTCAAAAAAGACGCAGAAGTAATTGTCGAAGGTGTTTATGAATCCGATTCGGGCATCAAAGCGGAAAGTCTATTAGCTAAATGCCCGTCAAAATATACGTCTGAAGAGTAGAGGTATAACATGGCAAAATTAGGAGAGCTAACAATTTGGCTTTCATTGGCAGTGGCGGTTACGGCTACTGCCCTTTTATTATATGGCTTAAAAACCAAAAATAGCAGGATGGTTAAGACGGGCCATACAGGCATATGGGCTCTTTTTATTCTTTCAAGCGTCGCATCATTTATTCTTTTAAGGGCTTTTCTCGTAAATGATTTCTCCATTCTTTATGTTTTTGGCTATTCAAGCAGAGACTTACCCCTTCTTTATAAGATAACCGCTTTTTGGGGAGGGCAGGAAGGCTCGCTCCTTTTCTGGCAATTATTGCTTTCTCTTTTTACGCTCATATTTCTTTTGGCAAACAGGAAAGGCAAATTAACCCAGTACGCTTTGTCCATACTCGTTGCTAACCAGGCTTTCTTTCTGCTTCTCTTAGCTCTTCCGGCTAATCCATTTGAAGTTGCCCCAATGGTTCTTTCCGATGGCAGCGGATTGAACCCTTTACTTCTGCATCTTCAGATGGTCTTTCATCCCCCGACTCTGTTTATCGGTTACGCGGCATTCTCCATTCCCTTTGCGTTGACGGCCGCGGCTCTGATAACAAATCAACCCGATGGACCCTGGGTCTCCAGGTGTAGAAGGTGGGCATTATTTGCCTGGCTATTCTTGGGCATTGGAATATTTTTGGGTTCCCTTTGGGCCTATGATGAGCTTGCTTTTGGAGGATACTGGGCTTGGGACCCGGTTGAGAATGCTTCACTGCTCCCCTGGCTTACCGGCACGGCATTTCTTCACTCTCTGGCGGTTTATAAAAAGAGAAAAATGTTTAAGATATGGGCCTCAGTTTTGTCTTTGACGACATTTTTGATGTGTATTCTCGGTACTTTTATTACTAGAAGCGGCATAATAGAGTCAGTTCACGCCTTTGGGCAGTCGTCAATCGCGGCCTACTTCTTCTGGTTTATGATAATTTTTACCCTTGGATACATTTTTTTAATTTTGTACCGTCGCGAAAGCTTTAAAGGTAATGAAATCCAGTCTTTGATCTCCAAAGACTACGGATTTTACTTAAACAACATGATTCTGCTTTTTTTTACGGCAATAGTTATCATCGGAACTTTTTATCCTGTAATAACGGAGCTGCTCATCAACAATCAAATATCCTTGGGGCCGTCTTTCTACAATAAGCTTGCTTCTCCACTGGGCTATATATATCTGTTTTTTATTGGCATATGTCCTCTTTTAGGCTGGAAAACAACCGATACCTCAAGATTTATTAAAAAAATTACAGTTCCGTTAATTTTAAGTTTAGTGGGTGCTTTAGCCATCTTTTTTTTCTGGGATAAAAACTTGTGGGGGAGTATCGGTTTCTTCTTCTGCATATTTGCGGGCATCACCACATTTGAAACTCTATATAAAGATGTTACAGCAGGAAAAAAGCATGGCCTGCCTGCCGGTAGGCAGGTGAGAAACCTCTGGCATAAAATTAAAGCGAACAGGGCAAGGTATGGCGGAATGATTTCTCATATTGGTATCATAATAATTTTTGTCGGACTCATTGGCTCCACTTTCTATCTTGCGGAAAGCGAAGTGACCCTGAAAAAAGGGGAAAGCTTAAAGGTTAAGGATGTAACCGTTAAGAATGGGGGGCTATTTGTCGATAATAGTGAGCCCTTAAAAGAGATAATAGGAGCAAATCTGGCATTAAGTGTAGATGGAAAATATAAGGGAGAGCTTACTCCCAGGATGATTTATCATTTCAAACAGGATACTTGGACTTCAAAGGTCCACATAGAGAGTGGAGTTGTAAGAGATATATTTGTTATCCTGGCAAGTTATGGTCAAGATGAATCTGTGCGTATTCAAGTTAAACTTAATCCCCTCCTGTCTTGGATTTGGACGGGAGCTATCATCCTTTTTGCTGGAACCACGCTTGCTTTTTGGCCCGATAAATTCAGAACACGATTGAGTGAGGTAAAATAAGTTGTCGAAAACTCCTCCCTTTATTTGCATAGATTCTTTGGATAAAGATTTTGGAAGACGCAAGGTATTAAACGGGCTCAGTTTAGATGTCTGTAAAGGTGAGTTCTTAACGATATTTGGACCAAACGGGGCGGGAAAAACTACTCTTTTAAGGATACTATCTACACTTTCTGGATTTTCTTCCGGTTCTATTGTCATCGATGGTTTTGAAATAAAAGAAAATCCCGCTGAGATTAGAGAAAAAATTGGTTTTATCTCCCACAATCTCCTTCTCTACAAGGACCTTAACGCCTACGAAAATTTGCGTTTTTACGGTAAGATGTACAATATTCCTTCGCCGGAAAATAGGATTTCTGAACTTTTGCAGAAAGTGGAGCTCGATCATCGAAAATTTGATGTCGTTGGGTCTTTCTCCAGAGGCATGCAACAGCGGCTTTCAATTGCTAGAGCTCTATTGCATAATCCTGAGATAATTTTTTTGGACGAACCCTTCAGCGGGCTGGATGTCCACGCAAGTGGTGTTCTTGACGATATGTTGGAGGATTTTAAGAAGGGTAATCACACTTTGATTATGACCACTCACAACATTGAAATAGGTCTCGCTCACGCGAATAGTGTGGCCATACTCAGTGGGGGCAAAATAGTTTACTCAAAAAGAGGAAATTTGCCCGATTCAGATGATTTTAAAAGCATATATTACGAATATGCGGGAGACAAAGCATGAGTTATTTGCGGCACATAATGGCGCTGGTTCAAAAAGATATAATTGCTGAGCTAAGAACTAAAGAGATGCTTAACTCAATGTTAATCTTTGCTTTGTTAACCATGGTTATGTTCAACTTTGCTTTTGGAAGTAGCTCTGCTATGAAGGCCGTCTCCTCAGGTCTTCTTTGGATTGCCTTCTTGTTCGCGTCCCTCTTGGGCTTGAACCGGATTTTCGTTCACGAGAAGGATGAAAACTGTCTTGACGGGCTAATGCTTTGTCCCATAGATCGCTCGGCAATTTACTTTAGTAAGGCCATATCCAGCTTCATATTTCTTTCTTTGGTTGAAATCATAGCGCTCCCCATCTTTACGATATTTTTTATACAAGAGAGCTTTCTCTCCCACCTGTGGCTTTTAATCATCATCTTAGTCTTGAGTAACATAGGGTTATCTGTGGTCGGAACACTTCTCTCTGCCATCTCGATTAACACGAAAGCAAGAGACCTCATGCTGCCGATACTCTTTTTACCTGTAATTGTGCCGATATTGGTGGCGGCGGTGAAATCAACGGAGTTGGTCTTATCAGTTTCTTCAATTGATACTCAGCAATTTTGGATAGATATTACTGTATGGCTGAGAACGCTTGCTATTTATGATATTATTTTTGCATTGGTTGGTTTTCTGACCTTTGAATATGTTATAGAGGAGTGATGGGTTTGAAGGACAGAGTTACTAGAAGACTTCTCGGTATGGCCTCATTTATCGGAATTTTTATATCTCTTTATACGGTCTTTCGTGCTCCTCTAGATAAGAATCTTGGAATCGTTCAAAAGATATTTTATATCCACTTTCCGGTTGCAATTGTTCCTTATTTTGCTTTTTTCGTGGTGTTTGTATGTAGCATCCTTTATTTAAAGACCAGGGATAGAAAGTGGGATAAGATTGCGTATGCTTCGGCGGAGATAGGGCTGGTTATCGATACAGCGCTTTTGGTAACTGGGACCATCTTTAATAAACCCACCTGGGGAGTCTGGTGGGTTTGGGAGCCAAGGATTACTACCTCTTTAATAATGTGGTTGCTTTACGCGGGGTATCTTATGCTCCACTTTTCGGTTGGAGACATTGAGCGCAGACCCCGTCTTACCGCAGTATTTGGCATAGTTGCCTTCATAAGTGTTCCCATCTCGTTCATGTCGATTAGGTGGTGGAGAACTGCTCATCCGTTGATATTTACGCCAGCAAAGATAGCGCTTGGTGAAGCACTCGATATGCAAATGTGGATACCAACTTTGATTTTTTTGGCGTCTATGACGCTCTTTTATGTTTACCTTTTAGGACAAAGGGTGAACATGATTAACTTACAAGAAGAAATTCAGGATTTAAAAGATGAGATCGGAGGTTAGTCATGTCCTATTTTGAAGCCGCTTATTTTGCCGCTTGGTTGATTCTATTTTTATATGTTTTCTATATTGAAAGAAAACTTGCGGTTTTAGGAAGAGACTTAAACCACTTGAAAGAAGTTGTAAAAAGGGAGAAATCTTAATGGAAAAGGTGAGTGTTTTTCTTCTCTGGTTGGCGATTTTTGTCTATGCGGCAGCTTTTGCATTTTATGCTAGTTACTTCATCTCCAGAAAGCAAATTACAGGGACTTTGGCCACAGCGATTACTGTTTGCGGAGGGCTAATTCAAACCGGCTCGCTATTTTCCCGCTGGTTATCCTCAAAACAGTCTTTGGGAGCGAGTGCTTATGAGTCGCTTGTTATCGTTGCTTGGTTTGTAATTATCGGTTATCTCGTTATCGAGCATTTTGCTGACTTAAAAACGTTGGGAATGTTTGTAACTCCACTTGTCTGCATCTTTCTGATAAAAGCGTGGAGCTATTATCATCCGCCCGGTCCCAGAATAGAAGTGTTGCGGGGCTCTTTTATAAGTGCTCACTTTATGTCGATGTTTGTGGCTTCTGCTGCCTTTGCGATAGCCGCGGGGGCTGCTGTTCTCTATCTTTTGCAGGAATGGCATTTTAAAAGAAAAAAGTCAGATTCAATCCTTGGAAGACTTCCCTCTTTGCAGATTTTGGATGATGTTGGACACAAATCGATCATTGTTGGCTTCTTGTTTTTAACTACTACTCTCATAACGGGAGCCATAAGGGCATATCAAGTTTGGGGGACTTTTTTCGATGCTATTGTAATAGCTACTTTTTTAACGTGGGCAATTTATGCTTTTTACCTGGTGTTAAGAGTTGCGGTCGGTTGGATGGGGAGGAGATCGGCAATCCTAGCTTTGGCTGGTTTTTTGTTCGTCATTAGCATCAGATTTTTAGTGGTGCCTTATATGAGCTTTTTGCACGGTTTCAAAGGATAAGAAATGGGCTCTTGGGGTCAAGATAGTTTATTTTTTGACCCGAGTAGGCCTTTTTATTTTATTAAGTTGAGTTTGTTAGGAGAAGATAGATGACATATTACCCAATTTATTTGAATTTAAAAGGTAAAAAGTGTGTCGTGGTCGGTGGGGGGAGCGTTGCGGAAAGAAAAGTTTTGTCTCTTATCGATTGTGAAGCCAGGGTTGTCGTAATTAGCCCCAATTTAATTGAGTTGCTTGAAGAATTAAAATCTAAGGGAAAGATTGAGCATATAGAGCGGGAGTATAAGGAAGGCGATTTAGAAGGAGCTTTTGTTGTAATTGGAGCAACCGACAGTCCTTCAGTGAATAGGGCGATTTATAAAGAAGCGAGTGCCTTAAATCTTTTAGTAAACATCGTAGATGTTCCGAAAATATGTAACTTTATCGTTCCCTCAATTGTGCGAAGAGGCGATTTAACAATAAGTATTTCAACTTCAGGAAAGGCCCCTGCTTTGGCTAAGAAAATTCGTCTCGAGCTTGAAGAGATATTTGGACAGGAGTACGAGACCTATCTAAATTTACTGGAAGAGGTAAGAGAAAAAATCAAACAAAAATATGAATCTTCTGATGAAAGAAACGATGCCTGGCATCGTATTTTGGAGTCGGATATTCTCGATTTGATTCGAGAAGGTAAAGACGGACTTGTTAAGGAGCGAATAGAAGAGTGCATATAGCGGTTGTTGGTTTAAGTCATAAAACAGCCCCTGTTGAGATAAGAGAGAAATTGACATTTCCAGCTCAAGAGCAGGGGGGAGCTCTTCGACAGCTTATTTCTTGTGAGAATGTGGCCGAAGGGGTGATCCTCTCGACGTGTAATCGCACTGAGATTTATGCCGTTGTTTCGGATTTCAGCAAGGGAAAAGATGAAGTTGTAAATTTCTTAAGCGGTGTTTGCGCGTTAGATAAAAGCGAATTGTTAAATTATCTTTACTTCAAAGAGCAGGAGAATGCCATCCGTCATCTTTTCAAAGTTTCTTCAAGTCTTGATTCAATGATTGTCGGAGAAGCTCAAATTTTAGGTCAAGTGAAAGAAGCTTATCAAAGCTCGTTTGAAGTTCAAGGAACAAGCGTTGTTTTAAATAGGTTATTTCGAGAGGCAATATCGGTTGGCAAAAAAGTTCGGACAGAGACGGGCATCGGCGAGAATGCTGTATCGATAAGTTATGCCGCTGTCCAGCTTGCTAAAAAGGTTTTTGAGGATTTAAAGGGTCATACTGTTTTGGTTATAGGAGCTGGCGAGATGAGTGAACTTACCGCTCAGCATCTCTTGGCAAATGGTGTAAGTGCAGTTTTGGTTGCAAACAGAACTCATGAGAGGGCGGTTGAGCTGGCTGCGAAATTTAACGGAAAGGCAATAAAATTTGATGATTGTCAAGAGTTTTTAAAAGATGCTGATATAGTAATAAGTTCCACGGGAGCTCCTCACTATGTTATTCATAGCGATGTTGTTTCAAAAGCGATGCGTAGACGGAAGAATAAACCGATTTTCTTTATCGATATAGCTGTTCCTCGGGATATTGAGCCCGAGGTTGGCGAAGTTTACAACGTCTTTCTTTATGATATTGATGACTTGCAATCCGTAGTCGACGTTAATCTAGCGGAGCGTGAGAAAGAAGCGAACAAGGCAGAAAAGATTATCGACAAAGAGGTAAGCAAGTTTCTTTCTTGGATAAATTCATTAGAAGTGGTTCCGACAATTTCTGCTTTAAGGCGTGAAGTTGAAGAGATAAGGATGGCGGAAATGGAGAAGGTTCTTGCAAGATTAAAACATCTTTCTTCTAAGGATAAAAATCTCATAGATGCGCTTACCAATGCGATTATGAATAAAGTGTTGCACAAACCGATAGTTGGTTTAAAGGAAAGCGCGAATAAGAAAGACAGTTATATATATACCGAATCACTGAGGTATTTATTTGATTTGAGTGAAAAAGAGGGCGAGGAATAAGTTTGTGAGTAAAAAGAAGATTGTGATTGGAACCCGCGGCAGCAAACTTGCATTATGGCAAGCAAACTTTGTTGCTAAAAGCTTAAAACAATTTACCGATGCTGAAATCTTAATTAAAAAAATAAAGACACAAGGTGACAAGATACTTGACACACCCCTTGCAAAGATTGGGGATAAGGGACTTTTTGTAAAAGAAATTGAGTTGGCGTTGAGTAAAAAAGAGGTTGATTTAGCGGTCCATAGCATGAAGGATGTGCCCACCGAATTACCTGTTGGTTTAATGATATCCTCGATTATGAAACGAGAGGACCCAAGGGACGTTCTTATCTCCAAAAAGAAAGACTCCCTTTCCGATTTACCGAAAGGTACCAGAGTTGGAACGAGCAGCTTGAGGCGGAGAGCTCAACTGTTAAGTTTTCGCTCAGATTTTATAATCGTCGACGTCCGTGGAAATCTCGATACACGATTGAAAAAGATGGAGTCGGGTGATTTTGGAGCCATGATATTGGCTGCGGCCGGGATAGACAGGATGGGTTGGTCGGATAAGATTTCAGAGAGAATATCTACAGAGGTAATTCTTCCTGCAGTTGGCCAAGGGGCAATTGGAATTGAGACAAGGGAGGACGATGATATAATCAGGGAACTGGTTGGAAAATTAAATCATCTTCCCACATATTATGCGGTTACTGCCGAACGTGCATTACTCAAGAGGTTAGAGGGAGGATGTCAAATTCCCATCGGCTCCCTCGGTATTATTGAGGGAGACTTGCTTAAACTTACCGGAATGGCAGCCAGTTTGGACGGAAAAAGATTGATAAGAGATTCAATTTCCGGCAATCCTTCTCAAGCAGAGATTATGGGGATTAACCTGGCTGAACGGTTAATTGAAAACGGAGCAGATGAAATATTAAATGAGATAAGAGCTTAGAGCGGAGAGTATAGAGTATGGTAAAACCAGCAATCTGGCTAAGAAACTCCCGACTCCCGCTTGCCCGCCTCTGGTGGGACAGATGGTATATAGCAAATGGCAGATGGCTGATAGTTAAAAGCTAAACTCTTCTTACCTCCCTCCCCCTTGACGGGGGAGGGTTAGCCTGCCTGCCGGTAGGCAGGGGTGGGGGTGAACTCCCGACTAAGAGACTACCGACTAATAGAGCTTAGAGCATGGAGACGAGGAACGAGAGATGAATTGGTCCATTGTGAGGGAGCAAAGCGACACCCCCGTCATTGCCGTGCCTACCGGCAGGCAGGCGAGGGAGTGTAACGACCGAAGCAATCTAGAGATTGCCGCGCCCCATATAACAGGGACTCGCAATGACGGTTGATAAGTATGAGACTACTGACTGATGACTAAGGGCTCGAAGTAAATAGCAGATTTAGAGATAGAGGTAAAAATGAAGAAAAAAACAGGTAAAGTTTATTTAATTGGTGCCGGTCCGGGGGACCCAAAACTAATAACCGTGAAAGGACTGGAGTGCATAAAAGAGGCGGATGTTATCGTCTATGACTATTTGGCCAGCTCACGTTTGCTTGAGTGCGCCAGGCCCGAGGCGGAGATAATTTATGTTGGCAAGAGCGGCAGCAAACACACGATGGAGCAGAAAGATATCAACCGCCTTTTAGTCGATAAAGCCAAAGAAGGTAATGTTGTGGCTCGATTGAAGGGTGGAGATCCCCTTATCTTTGGAAGAGGCGGGGAAGAGGCATTGGAATTGGCAAAAAACGGTATTTGGTTTGAATTTATCCCTGGCATATCTTCTGCTTATGCGGTTCCCGCTTATGCTGGGATTCCTGTGACACATCGAGGGATTTCGTCATCGGTTGCATTTATAACGGGCCACGAAGATCCCACCAAACCCGATAGCGATATAAACTGGGAAAAACTGGCTCGTGGAGTAAGAACCCTGGTTTTTCTTATGGGGGTTAAAAATCTACCTCTTATAGTGGATAAATTAATAGAACATGGAAGGTCTTCGGACACCCCAATTGCTCTTATTAGATGGGGAACCACAACACGTCAAGAAACGATAGTTGGTACGTTGGCAGATGTGGTTGATAAAGTAAAAAAAGCTAATCTTAAACCACCCGCGATAACTATAGTGGGTGATGTTGTGAATTTACGAGAAAAACTCAAGTGGTTTGAAGATAAACCGCTTTTTGGAAAGAAGATTATCGTAACGAGGTCGAGGAACCAAGCAAGTGAATTGGTAGACATTCTTGAGAATCTTGGGGCGGAAGCAATCGAGTTTCCGACAATTAAAATTATTCCGCCTCAAAGTTATGATGAATTGGATAACGCCATTAAAAAGATTTTAAGCTCCCGATTCCCAACTCCCGGCTCCCCACTGTCTTATGACTGGATTATCTTCACGAGTGTAAATGGAGTCAACTATTTTATCAAAAGGATGTATCACTTAGATGCTGATATTCGTGATTTAAAAGATATAAAGCTTGCCGCGATAGGCCCTGCGACTGCCGAGAAATTAAAGAAATTGGGACTAAATGTTGACTATATCCCATCTAACTATAGAGCAGAATCGGTTATCGATGGGCTAAAGGATGAAGTTGGTAGGGATACAAAAATCCTTATCCCAAGAGCCAAAGTTGCCAGGGAGATTTTGCCGGAGAAGCTTCGAGAGTTCGGGGCTCAGGTTGACGTGGTCACGACGTACCAAACCGTAATCAATGACTCTTACGTCGATAAGGTTAAAGAAATGCTTGAGAAAGAAGAGGTCGATATCGTAACATTTACAAGCTCATCAACCGTTAAAAACTTCGCCGAACTTTTAAAGGAAATTGATCTAAAGAAAACATTGGAAAATGTGACGGTGGCGAGCATTGGTCCCATCACATCTAAAACTGTCGAAGGATTGGGTTTAAAAGTTGACATATCTGCAGAAGAATATACGATAAGAGGATTGGTTGAAGCAATTTTATCCAGCTACCAGCTCCCAGCCGCCAGTTGCCGGGTGGAGGAATAATGGAAGTGGGGCAAGAAGGTTATCGAGGTCTCGTTGTTTGGCAGAAAGCAAAGGAACTTGTTCTGCAAATATATGCTGAAACAAACAAATTTCCCCAGTCTGAAGTGTTTGGATTGACTTCTCAACTTCGAAGGGCAGCTCTTAGTGTGCCGGCCAATATTGCCGAGGGGAAAGAAAGACAATATGACAAGGAATTTGTTCAGTTTTTATATATTGCGCGCGGTTCTTTAGCTGAAGTAGAAGTTTTCCTGGAAATCGCTAAGGATCTTGGTTACCTTACAGTAGGTGGATTTAACAGATTAGAAAAACAAACATCTGAAGTTGGAAAACTTATAAATGGTTTAATAAATTCTTTAAAATAAAACTGGTGGCTAGAAGCTGGCGACTGATGGCTGGTGACTGGTAACTGGTAGCTGGAGGCTAAAAAATGATAGGTATTTCTAAACTTTATTGTGGAGCGGTGGAACCTTCCGATGCACTAAGATATGAAAGAGATTCTAGTAAGCTTCCCTCACATCTTCTTCAATTTTCGAAGGATAAAAAACCGGTGGTTGTTTGGAATTGTACTCGAAAATGTAATTTAAAGTGCGTTCATTGCTATGCTCAGTCTAAAAATATTGATTACAAAGGAGAACTTACAACTGAGGAAGGCAAAGCTTTAATAGATGATTTAGCTGATTTTGGGGTTCCGGTTATTCTCTTTTCCGGAGGCGAGCCGATGATGAGAAAAGACTTGCCTGAACTTGCTTCCTACGCAAGGGAGAAAGGGATAAGAGCGGTAATATCAACCAATGGCACATTAATAACACCGGAGAAAGCAAAAGTTTTAAAGGAAATTGGCCTATCATACGTTGGCATTAGTCTTGATGGCATGAAGAAAGTTCACGATAAATTTCGAGGGGTTGAAGGAGCATTCGACAGAGCTATCGAGGGCATGCGAAACTGTAAAAAAGAGGGAATTAAGGTAGGCCTTAGGTTTACAATAAACAAACGCAATGCTCAAGAGATACCGAGCATATTTAAATTGCTTGAAGAAGAGGATATTCCCAGGGTTTGTTTTTATCATTTAGTTTATTCCGGTAGAGGCAGTAAGCTGATAGAAGAGGATTTAACCCATGAGGAAACCAGAAAGACAGTGGATTTAATCATGGATAAAACCAAAGGCCTTTTTAATCGAGGCCTTGAAAAAGAAGTTTTAACCGTTGATAATCATGCCGATGGTCCCTATGTTTACCTGCGTTTATTAAAAGAGGACTCCAAAAAAGCCGAAGATGTTTATGAGTTGCTTCAAATGAATGAGGGTAACAGCACGGGAATTGGAATTGGTTGTATTAGTTGGGACGGGGCCGTTCATCCTGACCAATTTTGGAGACAGCACGTGCTTGGTAATGTAAGAGAGAGAAAATTTAGCGAAATATGGATGGATACATCAAATCCATTGATGGCCGGCCTCAAGAACAGAAAACCGCTTATCAAAGGAAAATGTGCCAAATGCAAATGGTTAAATATTTGTAACGGTAATTTTCGGGCAAGGGCCGAGTCATACTATAACGATGTGTGGGCTTCTGACCCTGCATGTTATTTGACCGATGAAGAGATAGGCCTTGTTTAGTTGATAGTCCCCGCCTCTGGTGGGGCAGATGGCTTATAGCATATAGCTGATGGTAGAGGGTAAAGGATAAAAAGAGGAACGTCATTGCCTGCCTGCCGGTAGGCACGGCGAGCGACCTGCCCGCCAATGCCTGACGGCATAATAGGCGTAGGCAGGCGGGCCAAAGGGAGCGCGGCAATCTCTGTTAGTTTTTATTTACTAATAACTAATATGGGGGTGTAGCTCAGTGGGAGAGCGCTACCTTCGCAAGGTAGAAGTCGGCGGTTCAAATCCGCTCACCTCCACCAAAACATTTTGCCTGTACAGAGCCATAATTTTGTTTGACAGGTAATCGGACTTCGAGCTTTTTCAAAGCCGGAGAGTTATTAGGCATTTTTCTTCTATACAGGATTGTCTTTGGCCAAGCACTTCAGGTATATTTTCACCGTTGACATAGTTATAGTGTGTGGTATGATAGTCAATGTATGAGGAGACTATCATGGCACAGAATATAAGAAGTCTGAGCAAAAGTGAAACCAAGTTACTTGCTACCCTTAGTGCCGAAGGCAAGAATGTCTTTGCCTATGATGATGTTAAAAGAATCCTTGCCGGAGAACGAAGCAGGGTCAAGCAAGTAATTTATATCCTGACAGAAAAGGGTTGGATTAAAAACCTTGAGCGAGGTAAGTACCTAATAGTTCCTTTAGAAGGAATAGCTCAAGGAGCCTGGTCAGAGGAAGCCTTTGTAATTGCCTCCCATCTAGTTGACCCTTATATGATTTCTTATTGGTCAGCTCTTAATTACTATGGTTATACTGAACAAATTCCTAGAACAGTTTTTATTTCAACGACTAGAAGAAAGTTTAAAGCTGAAACTGAAATTTTAGGCATCCCTTACAAGTTTGTAACCCTTAAGCCACACAAGTTTTTTGGCTCCACAATCGTTTGGTTTGGCAACAAGAAGGTAGCAATCACTGGCAAAGAAAAGACGATTGTTGATTGCTTAGATCATTCTGAATATTGCGGAGGAATTACCGAAATAGCTAAAGGACTTGCTAATGCGCTTGACGATAAAATTGATTTTGAGAAGCTAACGATGTACGCCAAGAAGATGGAAAATAAAACCATTTTCAAGAGATTGGGCTATCTCTCAGAAGTTCTAAAATTGCCGGTAGCTGACTATCTTGAAAAGTGGCATGAGTTGATATCTCCTGGTTATACTTTCCTTGACCCGCTTTCTTCAAAGACAGGCAAACATAACTCTAAATGGAATTTAAGAATCAACGTCGGTGAGGAAGACCTCACTGAGTGGAAAGTGCATTAATGATTAGCTTATCCGAACTGAAAACTAAATCAGAAGAGAGCCGAGTTGATATTAGCGTTCTTGAGCGCGACTATGTGATTTCTTGGGTTCTTAAAGGAATCTACGATAATCCTGTTTTAAAAGATGGGTTGGTTTTTAAAGGTGGCACGGCTCTTCGCAAAACTTATTTTCCCAATTATCGATTCTCTGAAGATTTGGACTTTACCACAATCAGGCCTCTTTCAGAACTTAGCGGGGCAAAAATTAAAGAAAACCTGGAAACCATTTGCGGTAATGTTTATCAAGAATCAGGCATTGAGCTAAAAATCGTTGATTTTAAGCAAACAAGAGACGAGCTGAATGAAGAAGCTTTCCTAGGGAAGATACAATTTGTTGGGCCACGAGGTCATCGCACCGGTAGCCTGCCAAGGATAAAACTGGATATAACCTTTTATGAGGAAGTAATCCTTCCATCTAACAAGCTGTCTTTAATTCATTTATATTCTGATGCTGCTGACTGCCAAGCAACGGTTTATGTTTACAGGCTAGAAGAAATAGTGGCTGAAAAATTAAGGGCGATTCTTCAAAGACAGCGTTCCAGAGATATCTACGATTTATGGAATCTTTTGAAATTCCATAAAGACAAACTTGATTTGTTTACCGTTAGAGATGTTTTTCAAAAGAAATGCAAGTACAAAAGTGTTGAGTTTAAAAGTGTGGAGGGTTTCTTTAAACCGGAACTACTTGAGTCACACAGACTTACCTGGGAACCGTCAATTAGAAGACAAGTTATTAGCCTTACATCATTCAGTGAAGTCGAAGACGATTTAAGGTCTCTTCTTGGTAGTCTTTTCTAGCTGTAGAATGTCCAAGAGGAAGTTCCAATTAAGCCACTTAGACTTAACTAGACCTTCGGACCAAAAATAAGAATGTTAACTAATCAGCTTTTCTAATTGCTTATATGCAGTTATAATATCGTTCAGATAGTGTCCCGTTAGGTCCACCATTCTCCGCCTGAAAGGCGGAGAATGTCCTTCCGTAGTTTTTCTTAAGCGAAAGAGGGCAAAAAAATCGTTTAAGAAATTTTACAAATATCTTTCGAGCTTCGAATGGCAAGCTAGTGTTAGAGCGAAGTTTGTCCCGTTGTGGTCTTGGCGAAGTCATATATAGCGATTATTTATAGTATAATTTATTTATGGGAAAAGAAAATAATATAATGCTACCAGGGAAAACACGTAAAAGTTGTTTTGTAAAAGGTTGCTTAATCGCGTGTCTTTTGGTATTTGTAGCGACTGTTGGGCTGACGATAGTGTCAATATATTTATTAAACAAGTCAACAGACAATTATCAAAAGAATAAAAATAAGACAGAATTATTTATTAAAAACAACCCACCGGATTATACGATATCAAATGCAAAAGAAGCAGAATTTTTTAGTACGCTTTCAAAGATATTCTCCAAAGATGATTATGAAGAAGCAAAAGAAAAAATGCTGAGAATCAAAGAAATATATCCTGAAGGATATTTTGTAATTGTTCATGGGCTTTTTGACAATCAAGATATTTTTATAAATATATATAATAATTTTAAGAATAATGATGAAGATGTGAGTGTTTTCTTGTCTCACGAACTGACACACGTTGCTTTCTTTGGTGACGCTTTTTTAATAGAAGATAAGAAAATTTCCATTAAAGATGAATTAAATTTAGTTGGAATGCTCCCCTCGGGGGAAGTTTTATTGCAATATATAAACGAACCAACCGACTTTGATCTCAAGTATCTTTCAGAGAATAAACAAAATTTATTAGTATCAGTTGATGAAGTTAACGCGTATACAAAGAGTGTCCGAAATTCACGAAATTTCAAGGGTAAGAGTGAATCTGGTGGTACCGTGTCGGCATCATCGAATTTAGCCAGACAACTCTATTTTATTACTTTACACATTAAATATATTAAGAAAAATCAGCCAAGTACTTATTTGGCTATACAGAACAACAGAGGATTTGCTTATATTATTATGAGACTGGTTAAGATGGCTGAGACAGAATTGTTGATGGCAGACAGTGAAGGTCTTTTCAATCAAAAGACAAGGGACAATTTAGCCTTATTCAATGAGAATAGATATATATTAGAGCAATATTTTAATGACGCGGGTGTTAATGATTTTTCAGATACGGAATTTGATTATCAGGAGCTAAGATCAAAAGGGATTGATTTTACTATAGAGAAAGTAAAATAACTTTTGATTAAAGAAATCAGCCCGGGTTCGCTGCCAAAGAGATTTTAACTGTAGGGGAAAAATGAAAATAAAATTTAATAAAAAACTAGTTATTGTAATTGTTGTTTCTGCCAGCTTATCGTTGATTTTAAGCACCTTTTTTATGTTGAGATATTTCTATATCTCAGAGGTAAGAAAAGGAAATAATGGGAGCACAAAAACAACGAATGGTCAGGAAGAAAAGAAACCGGAAGATAAACCGGTGGAATATCCCTACACTCTAATTTTTTATAAGGGGTCAGTTTTCGGTGCAAAAGTGCCTCAGGGCTGGGATGTTACTGATAATGAAAGCGGTATTGAAGTAGTTAATCCAATAGATTCCAATGTAGGAGTTTCTGGAGTAATAGCTGTTGGTTGGTACGGTTATCAGACACCGGACGGTTTTATTAGTTTTATGCTAGAAGCTATTGGGGCAACGGGAGTGCAGTATGAAAATCAGTCAGCCGAAGAAACTGTAAAAGACCCGGTCTCCGGACTTTCGTGGGTAATGAAAACAAAGACGTTTACTTTTGATAAAAATGGCCAAAGATTAAAAGCAAAGGCAAGTGCGGGAGTGCTGAATGGGTATGGACAATTTATGGGAATGATAACAGCTTTTCAGACAACGCCTGAAAAATGGGGTAAATGGGCACCGACTTTGGAAAGAATAGCCCAATCGATTACTATCATTAACCCGTCAAAAGCAGGAGGAATTGACAAAGTTCGTTTGCCAACTGCTACGGATTTAGCAAATGATTCATCACCATTGATGGAATCATGGGAGTATAAAAATAGGTCGCAGGATCGAACTTCACACGAGTTTTCTGATGCGATAATGGGGCAAGAGTCAGATCTTATGTCACCTTCTACCGGACGAACCTATACACTACCTTTAACTTCCTATGATCCTACGGTTGGCGGATATCGAAACCCTGATAATCCCAGTGAAATACTGAATGACCTGTATGAATAAAATTTTTTTAATAAAATTCTTGTAGGCGTGAGCAATCTTTTTACAACAAAAATAGTTTGGAAGCTGCTTTGGAAAGTCCACCAAGAAAATCATGGCTTTATAGGGTTGTTATTTTTATATATCTCTTTTGTCTATTGGAACCTTTGTTTAAAAAATATATAATACGTATTAATTATAATCGACGAACTATAAATTATAAACTGATTTGAGGAGGTGAAGTATTATGATGGGACCTACTCCATGGTATTATATTGCTATAGGTTGGGCTAAAGAAATTGTGAGCATTTTATATCCGATTTTTTTGATTTTGATTTTATTTTTAGCTTACAAAGAGTTTAAACGATTAGTTGATCACATGGCTCCTAAACAAACTGGGGTTGTGATACAGCCAAAAGTTAAAAAAGAAGAAGTTAAAAAAGAGAAAAAAGAAGTTAAGAAAGTTAAGAAAGAGGCATAGGAAGGAGGCATAAATAATGTATTTTCCTGAGTATCGTCCTCGAAGGTTAAGACAAAATGAAAACTTTCGTCGAATGATTAGAGAAACCTCTCTAACCATCAACGACTTGATTTATCCGTTGTTTGTAACTCATGGCAAAGGAATCAAGAAAGAGATTTCTTCTATGCCGGGTAATTATCATTTTTCTATAGATAAACTGACGGAAGAAGTTAAGAAAGCAAGGGATTTAGGCATCCCCGCCATTATCTTATTTGGTTTACCTGAAGAGAAAGACGAAGCGGCCTCAGAAGCTTATGATGATAAAGGGATTGTCCAGGAAGCTATTCGCGCGATAAAGAAAGCAGTTCCGGATATCTTGGTCATAACCGATGTCTGTTTGTGTGAGTACATGAGCCACGGTCATTGTGGCATTGTTAAAGATGGTCAGGTTCTAAATGACTTAACGCTAGAATTGTTGGCAAAAACCGCACTTTCTCATGCTGAGGCGGGAGCCGATATGGTGGCACCATCGGATATGATGGATGGTCGTGTAGCTGCCGTAAGAGCTACTCTTGATGAAAACGGTCATCAAGATTCACCCATCATGTCATATGCGGCGAAATATGCCTCGGCTTTCTATGGACCATTTAGAGAAGCGGCTGAGTCTGCTCCTCAGTTTGGAGATAGACGTTCTTATCAAATGGATTCGCCAAACGCGCTTGAGGCCTTGCGTGAAGCAATGTTAGATATGGAAGAAGGCGCTGATATAATAATGGTAAAACCCGCCATGGCTTACATGGACATAATTCAACTTGTAAAGTCGGAGACAGGTTATCCTGTCGCGGCCTACAATGTAAGTGGCGAGTTTTCTATGGTGAAGGCAGCGGCTGCAAAAAATTGGATAGACGAAAAGAAGGTAGTAATGGAAATTTTGACCGGCATCAAAAGAGCCGGTGCGGATATGATTTTAACTTACCACGCAAAGGATGTAGCCAATTGGCTGAAGTAAATAAGTCGATAGTTGGGAGTCGGGAGTCGGTAGACGAAAAGCAACAATGCACTATATCCCCCAATTCCCATTCCAGACCCCAAACTGGCCAGCTTCGGATGATTGCCTGGGAAATAACGGGCGTTTGCAATCTGAAATGCGCTCATTGTCGGGCATCAGCAATAAGCGAAAGAGATCCTAATGAGCTTTCTACCGAAGAGTGTTTTGCTTTAATCGATAACATAGCAAGTTTTAGTAGCCCCGTAATCATCTTAACTGGCGGCGAACCCTTGATGAGAGAAGATGTGTTTGATATTGCAAAATATGGTATGGATAAGGGTTTACGCGTGGTTATGGCCCCAAACGGCACCCTTATTACCAATGAGGTTGCTAGAGATATGGCCAAAGTTGGTATTCCTCGCATAAGTGTAAGTTTAGATAGTGCAATCCCTGAAGTTCACGATGAATTTAGAGGGGTGAAAGGGGCATTTGAAGCTTCACTTAAAGGTCTAGAGGAGACCAAGAGGGCAGGTGTTGAGTTTCAAATAAACACTACTATTACCAAAAGAAACATCGATGAAATTGAAGATATTTTAAACCTTGCTATAAAAATAGGAGCTGTTGCCCATCACATATTTTTGTTGGTTCCGACAGGTCGCGGAAAAGATCTTGCGGGAGAAGAAATTTCTCCTGAGGACTATGAGAAGGTGCTCAATTGGTTTTACGACAAAAAAAAGGAAGTGCCCCGTGCCTACCGGCAGGCAGGAATCCAACTCAAAGCGACTTGCGCTCCTCATTTCTACCGCATTATGAGACAGCGAGCGAAAGAAGAAGGAGAAAAAATTTCTGTCCAAACTCATGGCTTAGATGCGATGACGAGGGGTTGTCTTGGCGGAACGGCTTTTTGCTTCGTCTCGCACCTTGGTCAAGTTCAACCCTGCGGTTATCTTGAAATTGACTGCGGAAACGTAAGAGAAAAACCCTTCAAAGAAATCTGGGAAAATTCAAAAGTTTTTAACGATTTGAGAGATTTTTCCAAACTGGAAGGAAAATGCGGTATCTGCGAGTACAAGAAGGTCTGTGGTGGTTGCAGGGCTCGTGCTTACGCAAGAACCGGAAACTATCTTGCCGAGGAACCGTATTGTGTGTACGAGCCAAAGGTAAAGGGTAAGAAATAGCTACCAGTTACCAGTCGTCAGCCGCCAGACAATTAATAGGCTGATAGCTGGAAGCTGGGGACTGGAAGCTGATATAGTATGGATAAAATCGACAAGCAATTATTAGACATCATTCAATCTAAATTCCCGATAGATAAAAAACCTTTCTATCTGCTTGCTCAAGAACTTGATTCAACTGAGGAAGAAATTACTTCCCGTATCGGTAAGTTAAAAAAAGACGGAATCATTCGGCGCTTAGGCGCCGTTTTTAATTCTAAAAGCTTGGGCTATGTGAGCACGCTTTTGGCGATAAAGGTTCCAGGGCAGCGGATTGAAGAAGTCGCAAATTTAATTAATAGCTATGATGGTGTAACACATAACTACCTTAGAAATCACGATTACAATATCTGGTTTACTTTAACTGCTTCCTCGGAGAAGAAGTTGAAGTCGATAATCGAGGAAATTAAAACTAAGACCGGTATCTCTGACCTACTTTTTCTTCCCGCTACGAAACTTTTTAAGATAGGAGTAAAGTTTGATTTGGAGAAGCCTGAGGCCGTGCCTACTGGCAGGCAGGCTGGGGGTCGAGAATCAGTAGGCCAAAAATTAGAAACTGAAGCTCAAAAGCATGAATTTAATGAAAAAGAAATAAATTTAATAAAGCAAATTCAAGAAGATATCCCCCTAAGTCCTGAGTCTTTTAGGACAATAGCCGATGAGATTAATATGGCGGAAAAAGAAGTTATTGAAAAAGTTAGGACTTGGAAAGATGAGGGTTTGATTAGGCGTTTTGGTGCAATCTTGAGGCACAAAGAGGTTGGCTTTACATACAATGCCATGGGTGCATGGGTAGTTCCCGTAGCGAAGGTTGATGAGGCGGGAAGGGTTATGGCTTCATTTAAAGAAGTTAGTCATTGTTACGAACGTCCAACATATCCAGAATGGCCATATAATCTGTTTACCATGATTCATGGTAGAAGCTGTAAGGAATGCGAAGATGTAGCCGAAGATATATCTAAGGCAACTGGTATCGAAGATTATAAGCTTTTATATAGTACGAAAGAGCTTAAGAAAGTCAGCATGAAATATTTTGTCGAAGAAAGTTATCATAAAAAGATAATTTGAGGGGTGAAAGAAATTTGAATACTGAAGATTCGAAGAAATTATTTGAAGATGCTAAAAAATATATTCCCGGCGGGGTAAATAGTCCCGTTAGGGCGTTTAAATCGGTAAACATGGAACCCCTATTTATCACGAGAGGTAAGGGTTCAAAAATATACGATACCGATGAAAATGTATTTATCGATTACGTCTGTTCCTGGGGGCCACTCATTCTAGGGCACGCTCACCCAGAGGTCATTGACAAAGTTGAGGAAGTTTTGAGCAGGGGAGCCAGTTTTGGGGCTCCGACGGAATTGGAAGTTGAAATGGCGAAGCAAGTGGCGGAAGCCGTTCCCTCCATCGATGAAGTTAGGATGGTAAGTTCCGGAACGGAAGCCGTCATGAGCGCCATAAGGTTGGCGAGGGGCTATACTGGCCGAAATAAAATTGTAAAATTCGATGGTTGTTATCATGGCCATTCCGATAGTATGCTCGTTGCTGCAGGTTCGGGTGTTGCTACACTTGGGATTCCAGGGAGTCCTGGAGTTACAAAGGGAGCGGCCGAAGATACGATTATCTTAGACTATAATGACCTCGAATCAGTTGAAGATGTAATAACTAAACAACATGAGGAAATAGCATGTGTGATACTGGAGCCGATTGCGGCCAATATGGGTGTTGTCCCACCTGAACCCGGATTTCTTGAAGGTTTAAGGAAGATAACAAAGGAACACGGTATTTTACTCATCTTTGATGAGGTTATCACCGGTTTTCGTGTATCTTACGGTGGCGCTCAAGAAATTTACGGGGTGACTCCCGATTTAACCTGCTTAGGCAAGATTATTGGTGGTGGTTTTCCGGTAGGAGCTTTTGGTGGCAGGAGAGAGATTATGCAACATCTTGCTCCTGTGGGGCCTGTTTACCAAGCGGGAACACTTTCTGGCAACCCCGTGGCAATGGCAGCGGGACTAGCGACGCTTAGGATTTTGGCCCAGGGAGATATTTATAAGGAGCTTGAGAGAAAATCTGCAAAATTATCGGAGGGGCTCAAAAAAGCGGCCATGGATGCCGGCATGAACGTTTATTGTACCAGGGTAGGCTCAGTGAGCTGCATGTTTTTTAACGGTTCAAAGGTAGTTGATTATAAAACTGCTAGAAATTCAAGTACTGAAAAGTACGCCCTATACTTTCAAAATATGCTGGAAAAGGGCATTTACCTCGCTCCCTCTCAATTTGAGGCATGTTTTGTTTCAACCGCTCATAGCGATGAAGATATTGAGAAAACGATAGCGGCTGCAAGTGATTCGCTAAGAAATTTGAAAAAGAGCACCTGAAAAACAATGTGGAGGGAATTTATTGCAGGGGCCGGTTTTAAATCGAGCTAAAATCGAGAAGATATTAAAAAAAGATTGGTTTTGGCTTGCGCTCATTATGACCGCATCAGTCTTGTTCCAACTTTATCGAATTGGAGACGCTTTCGGAGGGTTTCATTCATTTAACGAGTCTCATTATGCTTCCTATGCTAAATCGTTTTTGGATCAATCAATAATCAATATTCTAAAAGAATCAACTGATTTTAATAATCCTCCGCTTTTCTCTATCTTCTTATACATTAGTTATAAGTTGTTTGGGGTAAGTGAGGCATCATCTAGAATTGTCCCAATATTTTTCTCGGCGGTCTCTGTTTATTTTACCTACAAAATCGGCTTTTTGCTTTACAACAAAAAGGTGGCTCTGTTTGGAGCTGCGTTTTTGGCTTTTTGCCCGGCATTTATCCTCGTTGGTAGAAATGTTCAGATAGAGTCAGTCTTCATGGCGTTTATCTTGGCTGCTCTCTATTTTTATATTAAATCTGGAAAGGAAAACGAATGGAAGAATAGAATTATAGCAGGGGTTTTGTTGGGCTTTGGATTATTTTCAAAGTTGCCGTCAATTTTAATAATCGGTGCCATCATTGTTTGGGAAATTATCAGAAATAGGAATTTTAAATGGATTAAGCCATCTTTTATCTCTTTTATCACGATACCCTTTATAGTTCCTCTTCCATGGGTTTTGTATCACTTAATTTTTAGCCCCAGTTCATTAGCAGGAACTCAAACAGGAATTTTTGAAAAAGTTTTTGAAATTCCGAATGCTTACGTTATTTACAATATTGTTTTAAAGGAAATATTCTATGCAATCTCACCACTTCTTTTTTTGCTCTCCTGTTGTGGTTTAATCGTCTTAATCTTGCGGCGGAGCGAGTCTGACTATCTCATTATATTGCTGTTCGGAACATATTTTCTATTCTATTTCTTTGCTCACTTTCATACATATTATCTCTTACCCATCCTTCCTTTTGCTTCAATTATGGCGGCCGGTTATCTTTCTTTGATTAAAAAGAAGTTGACTTCTAACTTAGTTTTAGTAACTTCTTTGGCTGTTGTCTTATTTTCGTCTTTACTGTTGATGGCATCATGCAAATATGGTTTTGATGGTTTAAGAAATGTTGCGAATTTTATAAATAAGGATAGTTCTAAAGAAGTTGTGGTTGCTACCAGCGATTTGCTTCATGGGAGTTACGGGCCAATATTAAAATTCTATTCTTCAAAGATTGATCTTAGAGAAGTTCAAGATGAAGTAATGGCAAGGGAAATTGAAGCCGATTATTACGTTGATTTCGGCAGTAGATACAGAGGGCAGTTAGAAGGGAACATAATTTCTTTCAATGAGTCGCACTTTCTCCCCATAATCCTTGGCTACGCTGTTTATTGTGAACCAAGTAATATACATGGGTTTGGGCAGAACAGATTGGTAATTGAGAAGATTGGGACATCAGTTTCCTTTGGTTTGGAGGAAATTAGGGTTCCAACTTTTATTCTAGTTGAACTCAAAGGAACATAAAATTAAAAATCTTAATTATGAATGACTTGGTATATAATTGCTGTATTGTTTGCCAGGAACTGGTCTGGCGAAATTTGAGGGTTTCGGCTTAAGGGGGAAGTGTGAATAAATCTATTTTATTGATTTTAGTTAGTGTTTGTCTTGCAGTCGCGGGTCAGATACTTTTAAAAATTGGAATGACTCAAGTTGGAGCGATTGGTGGCTCCAGTGTTATAAATTGGCGAGAAACATTGTTTAAAATTGCCGTGGTCCCTCAGGTTTGGTTGGGATTGTTGTTTTACGTTATCTCAGCCATCTCTTGGCTGATAGTTTTATCAAGGGTTGATTTGAGCTTTGCCTATCCTTTTGCCGCGCTGGGTTACGTGCTGGTTGTTCTCGTATCTTGGGTTTACTTGAAGGAGAGCGTTTCTCTTTTGCGTTGGTTGGGTGTTTTTATAATCTGTGTGGGAGTATTTTTTGTAGCAAAAAGTTAGCGAGGAGATTTTGTGAACCCTGATACAGGAACTGTGCTTAAACCGCGGATATTAACAGTCTTTGGTACGAGACCAGAGGCTATAAAACTTGCACCGGTCATAAAAGAACTTGAGATATCTCCCGAGCTCCATTCGATAACTGTGGCAACCGCTCAACATCGAGAGATGCTCGACCAAGTTTTAAGACTATTTGAAATCGTGCCCGATTACGATTTGGATATCATGCGTCCAAAGCAAAGTCTCTTTGATGTAACCGGGAAGGTGCTTCACGATTTAAGAGAAGTTTTTCTCCAAGAAAAGCCCGATATGGTTTTAGTTCAAGGAGATACCACCACCACCTTTGCGGCAGCCCTTGCAGCTTTTTACTTAAAGATTTCAGTGGGGCATGTCGAAGCAGGTTTACGAACATTTAACAAATACCGGCCTTTCCCAGAAGAAACAAATAGAGTATTAACTACCCACTTGGCGGACATGCATTTTGCTCCAACTCAGACTGCAAAGGAAAATTTGCTCAAAGAAAATATTCCAACCGATAAAATTTATGTTACCGGCAATACTGTTATCGATGCTCTATTGGAGGTAGTTAAAAGAGATTATATCTTTAAACATCCTGTTTTAAGCAAGATTGATTTTAATTCAAAAAGAACCGTGCTCGTAACCGCTCATCGCAGAGAGAGCTGGGGGAAACCTCTAAAAAATATCTGTGAAGCCATCAGTAGGATTGCCAAGTTACATCCCGAAATTGAGGTGGTCTTTTCCGTTCATCTGAATCCTCAAGTGAGGGAAGTTGCTTACTCTGTGTTAAAGAATACCGAAAGAATTCACCTCATTGACCCATTAGATTATGAACCCTTCGTCCAGTTGATGAACAAATCTCATATCATCTTGACGGATTCCGGAGGGATACAAGAAGAAGCTCCTTCTTTAGGAAAACCCGTCCTCGTTTTAAGAGAAGTGACGGAGCGTCCCGAAGGCGTTGAGGCTGGAACCGTCAAAGTGGTAGGAACAGACATGGAAAACATCGTAGCTGAAACTGAGAGACTTTTAAATGATCAGAGTGAATATAAAAAGATGGCAAGAGCAGTTAATCCATATGGTGATGGGAAATCATCCAAGAGAATTGTTGCAGTGCTAAGAGAGTCGGTTTGCCCGGAACGGGTCTCACGATAAAGTAGAAGGGATTTTCTGCGAGTGATTTACATTGTTATTCCAGCATATGATGAAGAGAAGAATATCGGCTCACTTTTAAAACAAATTGATGATGTGTTAAAAGGTAAATACCTGGCGGTAGTTGTCAACGATGGAAGCACCGATAAAACGGGTGATATTGTCGAAGAAATGGCCTCCAAGTATCCAATCCGATGTCTTCACAATGTGCCTAACCAAGGACTTGGCATTACTTTGCGCAATGGTTTAAAGGAAGCTGTTAAGTTGAGCTCGAAGGGCGATGTGATTATTACCATGGATGGAGATGTCACCCATGATCCTAATTATATTCCCTCAATGGTCGAGAAAATTAATGGTGCCGATGTGGTAATAGCTTCCAGATTTCTCCCAGGGGCGGGCGAGCGGGGACTTTCAAGTCTCAGGAAAATTTTAAGTCGTGGAGCCGGGTTTCTTTTAAGATGTGCCTTTCCGATAAAGGATTTGCGCGATTACACCAGCGGTTATAGAGCATTTAAAGCTGAGACTCTTAAGAAAGCTTTTCAAGATTACAATGAGCAATTTATTACGGAGAAGGGATTTTCTGCCACACCAGAAATTTTAATAAAGCTACGTCGGTTTAATGCTAAGTTTAAAGAAGTCCCCTTCATCCTCAAATACGATGCTAAAAAAAGTACCAGCAAAATTAATATTCCTATAACTATTGCCAGGTATCTCAAGATGATTTTTAAATTTAAGGTTCGAGGGTTTTAGATTTTGTCTTTATATAAGTGGAAGTCGTCAAAAAGATTAAATTTTAAGGAGCTGGTGAGATGGGAACCAAAGGTTTGAAGGTTTTGATTACGGGAATATCGGGATTTGCGGGAAGTCATTTGGCGGAATACTGTTTGACTAAAGATGCTGAAGTTTTTGGCACGATAAGATGGAGAAGTCGCATGGAAAATATCGACCACATAAAGGATAAATTGCATCTTTTAGATTGTGATATTAGAGATGCATCTTCTGCATCAAGCGTGTTGGCAGAAACTAGACCTGATTACATCTTTCATCTGGCGGCTCAGTCTTTTGTGCCTACATCCTGGAAAGCGCCTGCAGAAACTTTAACAACCAATATTATCGGGGAAGTGGATATCTTTGAAGCAGTAAGGGAGCTTAAATTAGATACTCGAATTCAGCTTGCTTGCTCTTCTGAGGAGTACGGTATGGTTTATGAAAGCGAAATTCCCGTAAAGGAGACGAACCCCCTAAGACCTTTGAGTCCCTATGGGGTAAGCAAGGTTGCTCAGGATTTATTGGGATACCAATATCATCAGAGTTATGGAATGCATATAGTTCGCACTCGCGCGTTTAATCATGAAGGGCCTCGACGGGGAGAAGTTTTTGTTGTTTCTAATTTTGCCAAGCAGATTGCTATGATAGAGAAGGGGTTAAGTGAACCCGTTATAAAAGTTGGAAATCTTGAGTCTTCTAGGGACTTCACGGATGTGCGGGATATAGCTAAAGCTTATTGGTTAGCTTTAGAAAAAGGAGAGCCGGGAGATGTTTATAACATTGCTTCTGGCAGAGCGGTAAAGATAAGAGATATGCTAAATATGCTGCTTGAGATGAGTAGTGTAAAAGTTGAAATAAAGAAAGATGCTTCGCGAATGAGACCGTCTGATGTCCCTATTCTCTTGGGTGATTCTACTAAATTTAGAGAAAAGACGGGCTGGCAACCAGAGATTCCTTTTGAGAAAACCTTAGAAGATACTCTTAATTACTGGCGAGAAAAAATATAATATTGGAGATAAACTTGGTTGGTTTATAGTAAACATTGGATTAGCTTTAACTTGCGATGATTTAAGCGAGAGCTTAAAAGATTATCTTTTGAAAATGTGCGAGGAAACAGAAGGGTGAATGCCACCAACCCTGTCATTATGAATCTTGGTATCTGATACAGACCAGTATCTGGCAGGGCTGTGCCATTATTTCCCGTCATTGCGCCTGCCCGTCAACCCGCAGTGGGTCAGACGTTGGCAGGCGGGAGGAGCATAAGCGACCGAAGCAATCTCGTATGTAATGATAACAGCATAGTTTTTTGGTAAATAAATTAGAATATACATCACATAATTTGGCAGATAGTTTATTTTGTTGAAAAAATGTTAAATTATTGCTATTGTTTTCCTTAGGGATACTTTAGGTAAAGGAGGATGTTAAAATGTTAAATGTGCTTGGGTTGCCCTTTATAGGAACCGATAAACTTCGAAAAAAATTAACTTCTCTCATAAAGGCTTTAAAGAAAGAGCAAGGCGAGGTAATTGTTACACACCGGGGCGAGCCGGTGGCGGTGCTAACCAGCATTGATAGATATTTGGAAGAGCAGCAAGCTTTTAAGGAATTTTCTGACCCGAGCTATATTAAAGCTCTTTTGGAAGCGAAAACTGAGATTAGAGAAGGAAAGGGCATTCCTGCTGAAGAAGTTTTCAAAAAGAAAGGACTTTAAGTGTACGGGGGAATTTTTTCTCGAAGAGCTGAAAGAGCATATTTAAAGTTGCAGCAAAGGGAAGCAAAACGGATTAAAGAAGCAATAATTAAATTGCAAAATGAGCCACGTTGTGCCGGGACAATCAAACTCGAAAATGCGCCGGTGGGGGCTTATCGGTATCGAGTGGGAAATTACCGTATTATATTTGATATAAATGACAACCACAAAGTTCTGGAAATTCTTGATATAACCAAGAGGGATGAGCGAACATACAAATAAGAGCAATGTCAACTCTCCTCGGCATTGTGAACTGTCACTTTTTGTCATTGCGCCTGCCCGCCTCTGGCAGGGGTGGGGGTGTCATTGCG
>JAUWKI010000004.1 GCA_030614255.1 Actinomycetes bacterium | reverse complement strand
TTGGACAAATTTCTGCCTTAGTATCGATTCTAGCTCCACAATTCACACAAAATTTTGTATCTTTTAAATTTTGCTCGACCACAATCTACCTCCTTTCCAAGATCTTTGTTCTTATGTAAACTATATCCTTAACACAAACTAAGCTATCAAGCTTCTTTTACAAACAGATCGTTGTTAATTTTCAACAACTTTTATCAATTTCCCTCTAAAGTTGAAAGAAGATAGACCATTTAATTTCACAATATCTTTACTCTAAAATTTTTTCAAATTTATTTCCCCTCTTTTCAGCTGTTGTAAATCTTGACATCAACTAAGATTATACGTATAATGTACGTATAAAAATGAAAGGAGTCTTAAGGTCATGCAAAAGAAGCTTACAATTACAATTGATGAAAAAGTTTATGAAGGTCTCCACGCACGGATAGGGCGAGGGAAAATCGGTAAATTTATTGAGGGCTTAGTTCGTCCATACGTAATAAAAGAAAATCTTGGATTAGCTTACAAGCAAATGTCAAAAGATGTAGGGCGAGAAAAAGAGGCATTAGGATGGGCGGAAGCCACTTTCGGAGATAGTTACAATGAAGCGTGGTGAAGTCTGGTGGGTCAATTTTGAGCCATCAATAGGGGGAGAGATTCAAAAGAAACGCCCAGCCGTTATAGTGAGTAATAACGCAGCAAATAAATTTCTCAATCGTGTCCAGGTTGTTCCGGTAACCAGCAATATTGAGCGTTGCTATCCCAGTGAAGCTTACGTTATCGTGAATAAGACAAAAAGCAAAGCAATGGCGGATCAGTTGGCGACTGTAAGTAAAAAGCGCTTGACCGGTCGATTTGGAGTTCTTTCGTCTGAAGATATGCTAAAAATAGGTGAGGCAATTAAAACTCATCTTGATTTGTCTTAAAGGAACGAGAAGAATGTTAAAATATTTGTGTCTATTCACAGTTTTTCAAACAGAGCATAGCACACTTTTTGAAATGAACAGCACTTGGATACAAAGATCCAAACGCTGTTTTTTCGAATAAACAACCACAGAGAATGAGTAAGAAAAGAATTAAAGCACAGTAGTTCGTTTTTTTCTTTAATTTCCCCATACTAAACCATTAATCCGCCTCTAAAGACTGCTTTAAAGTGCTCTCATTAATCCGTTTAGCTGGAGTTTTATGTTCAGTCTTTAAATAAGGAAGAAGCTCTCGGGGAGTATTTTGTAAAGGAAACTGATACTTCAAAATCCTGTAAATCCTTATTTTTACGCCACCTCAAGCAAAAAATCCAGCACCTTCTCATCTATCGGATTATTGGAAATATGCTCGCTTAAAAGTTCGAAGATAGTCCAGTTAGCCCCGCCCACTGGTGATGGCAGGCGTTAGGGGTAACATCATAGTAACAAAATCTCTAAGTAAGGATTTTCTTCAGTCTCCCCAGAGCTTCTTTTTTTTATGCTCGAATTCTGCTACTATATTTTAGCGCGTTTGAACTTTGGAAATTGATATCTGATAGCACCAAAAAAGTAACAAAATTTTCAGATTTAGCCATTTTCCAAACATTTGTTCGGGAAGCTTGTTTTAATTTTCGCACTTAAAACGGGTGGTTGGCTCTAACTGATTTAACCGTGAGCTATCTGAACGGACTACGGATCCAAAGGTTGCAGGTTCGACTCCTGTCAGGCGCACCAATAAATTTGCAAAGCAAATAGTTGATAGTTAGCAGTGAGGAGTCGGGAGCAAAAAACAGATTTATCGAATGCGGAAGTGTTAGGGAAATTCGCGAGTTTTTTAGGGCTGGCAAAATTTAGTTGGGTTGAAATATGACGGATGAAGAATACATGGAAATTGCCATAGGAGAAGCGAAAAAAGCAGCTTCTGAAGATGAGGTGCCGGTAAGCGCCATTGTTGTTTTTAAGGGCGATATTATTGCGAAAGCGCGCAACGAATGCGAAAAGAGACAAGATCCCACGGCCCATGCCGAAATTTTAGCTATCCAGCGGGCGGCAAAGCATTTAGGAAGTTGGCGGCTTTCGGATTGTAAGCTCTTTGTTACCAAAGAACCTTGCCCAATGTGCGCGGGAGCTATTTTTCAGGCACGGGTGGATGAGTTGATTTATGGAGCGCCTGACATAAAAGCCGGCGCGGCAGGCACTCTTTACAACATTACAAATGACGCGCGATTGAATCATCAAACCACCGTAATCTCTGGAGTTTGCGAAGAAGAATGCCGCAAACTCTTGCAAGACTTTTTCAGGAAAAGACGCTAAAATAGCCCTTGGAGAGGTCGCATAGTCTGGCCGAGTGCGGCGGTCTCGAAAACCGTTTCCTGCCTTACGGCGGGACGAGGGTTCGAATCCCTCCCTCTCCGCCAATTTAGTTGGTAGTGAGGAGTCGACAGTCGGTAGATGAGAGCAAAGAGTGAAAAGCAAGAAATAAAAGCAGTTTTTACCATTCACTTCTAATCCTGTGGATACTCGAAATTTATGACTGGAAACTATAAACTATTAGCTGTTTTTGGGAGGGGTCGCATAGTTTGGCCTAGTGCGCGCGACTGGAAATCGCGTTGGCGGTTATAGCCGTCACGAGGGTTCGAATCCCTCCCTCTCCGCCATTTCTCGCTTAATTATAAAAACAAAAGATGTTATAATTTCTTTGACCGTGCTAAGTGGGGAGTTAGCGGTGCCCTGTACCCGCAATCCGCTATAGCGGGACTGAATTCCCTCCGGAGGCATTGGCTATGAGAACGGAATTTTGATAAGTGGCATTGAAGGTTGGGTCCTGTGCGACGGCAGCTTGTGAACCCCGTCAGGTCCGGAAGGAAGCAGCGGTAAGCAAGAACTACCGGGTGCCGCAGGTTCACCTGACTGGAGTTAACTGTCGGGATTTCGCTTGTAGTTTAATGTCGAAGGCGGGTGCACGGTCATCTATCTCTCAGCCACCAGCTTCCAGTTGCCGGCATAAAATAAAAACTAAAAACACCGTGCCTATCAGTGGGCAGGTAGAACTACATAGAAAAATGAAAAAGTTTTCTAGATTGCTGGTCTTACAAAAATCCTTAAAGACATTTTTATTTTTTCATTCTCCATTTTTCATTTAACTATACCCATTACCAATCAGTCGGTAGTCTCTTAGTGGGAAGTCGGTAGTTTGCCGGCCAAATTACTGATTTTACTATATTCCACATTCTATACTCTGTATTCCATTCACCATCTGCTATCTGCCATACGCTATCAGCCCCGCCAGAGGCGGGCAGGCACAAGCAATCTTCTATTAAAACTTTACTTCAACTGGTTCTCTGGAGGCTGGACACTTCCCCTTGACGCTACCTCTTCGAAGAGATATACTTTGGAATACAAAATATTTGCAATTCAAATAAATGAGGGAAAATGGATAGAAAAAGAGCTGAAATTTATGCAGAAAAACTAGACACTTTTTTAACGAATTTCTTTCACGATTTTAGGGGAAAAGAAAAAATCTTGGCTACTGAGGTGGGGCTAACCATGCCTCAGTTTTTTGTCATGATGATGATTGATGCAAAAGGTAGCCGTAAGATGAGCGAGCTTGCGGAGCTGCTCTCTTTAAACTTTGGAACGGCAACGGGCATAGTCGACCGACTCGTTCGCGACGGCTATCTTAAACGCCAGCGGGATGAAAAAGACAGAAGAGTTGTCCGCGTTTATCTAACCGACAAAGGGAAGAGTGTCATTGTAAAGGTGCAGGAGAAGCGGCGAGAAAGACTTGTGTCTTTGCTTGAAAAAATTAATGATGAAGATTTTGAGGATTTATTTGCAATTTGTCAGAGGATATCGCCTGCTATTGTAGCCGGTTTAAGAAATCATGGGGAGGATTAATATGAAGAAAAAGACTTGGGTGATTATTTCTGTTTTGATTGCTTTAATTTTAATTGGACTGGTTGGATTTTTCTTCCTTAGAAATGGTGTGACTGAGGTAGAGGTGGCAAAAGCAACGAAGGGCACCATCTCTATTGTTGTTTCCGCATCAGGGGAACTCGAAGCGAGAAATCAAGAAGAAGTGACGGCGAATGTAAGTGGCACAATTAAAGCACTTCTTGCCAAGGATGGCTCCAAAGTAAAAAAGGATGATATGATTCTCGAATTAGATGAGGAGCAATTAAATTTTGCGGAGAAGCAGGCATATGCAGCGCATCTTTCCGCCAAGGCAAATTTGGAAAAACTGGATTCGATTCCACGAACCTCTGACGAGGAGTTAGATGCGGCCGAAGCTCAGGTTGAGCAAGCCGAGATGGCTTATGAGATTGCCAAAAAGAACCTTGCGAATGTAAAAATAACAGCTCCAATAGATGGAATTCTTATCTACTCGACATCGACTTCGGGAACGATGGGACAGGGTGGCGAATTGATTATTGGAAGTGCTGTCCAACAAGGGCAAGTCCTTTTTACCGTAGCTGATTTAAGCAAGATGAATTTTGTTGCAAATGTGGATGAAACCGATGTCGGAAGGATAGAAATGGGGCAAGAGGCCGAGGTTGTAATAGACGCGTATCCAAACGAACTTGTTGGAGGGAAGGTAGTTAAGATTGGCTCCATATCCTCAGTTACGGCCACGGGTGCTACAGTTTTCCCCGTTGAGATTGAGCTTGAATCGACGCCTCTCGATTTAAAAATTGGCATGAATGGTAGTGCAGATGTTATAGAGACCACAAAAGATAATGTTGTCACGGTGCCGATAGAGGCGGTGTTGGAAAGAGACGGGAAAGATGTAGTTTTTGTTTTAAAGGATAACGTTGTCGAGGAGCGGGAAGTTGAAGTGGGTCTTTCCGACGATACGCATGTTGAGATAAGAAGAGATATAAAAATCGGTGATGAGGTTATCATCTCGGGAACCGAAAAATTAAAAGATGGTGACAAGGTAAAGACGGATAAAGATACGAACTGATGCGGACCATTTGTAAGATTTTGTAGGTAAAGGTAGTGGCCCAAGATGTTGATAGAAACTAAAGATTTGAAAAAAATCTACAAAATTGAGGATGTGGAAGTTCCTGCGCTTAGGGGAATTTCATTCTCTATAAAAGCAGGGGAATCTGTGTCTATAATGGGCCCGTCGGGTTCGGGAAAGTCCACGCTCATGCATTTAATTGGTTGTCTCGACAAACCTACCACCGGTGACGTTAAAATTGAAGGTCAGGATACGATTGATTTAAGCGAAAATGAGCTTGCTGTGCTTAGAAACAAAAAGATTGGCTTCGTGTTTCAGTTTTTCAACTTACTTCCCAGGGCTACAGCGATTGCCAACGTTGAGCTTCCTATGGTATATGCGGGCATCGGTTTGAAGGAGCGCACAAAGAAAGCCAAAGAGGTATTGGAGGCGGTTGGGCTCGGTGATCGGCTTTACCATAGACCAACGCAGCTTTCCGGCGGGCAACAACAGAGGGTTGCAATTGCTCGCGCGTTGGTAAATGATCCCTCAATCATTTTAGCTGATGAGCCCACAGGGAACCTCGATTCAAAATCTGGAGCTGAGGTAATGGCGATTTTGCAAAAATTACATGACGAAGGAAGAACGGTAATTTTGGTTACTCACGAGCTCTATGTTGCTGAACATGCTCAAAGAATCATTCAGATTTTGGACGGAAAGATAGTTGCCGATAGAGCGGTTTCCAACAGAAAAAAAGCCAAAGAGATTCTGGCTGAAATTGCCGAGAAGGAAGAGAATAATGAACATTCTTGAGAGTTTTAGAGTCGCAATAAATAGCTTATTGGCCAACAAGATGCGCTCAGCGTTAACAATGTTGGGTATGATTATAGGTGTCTCGGCTGTCATACTTTTAGTTTCAATTGGAAGCGGTGTTCAGGCGGATATCTCCAGCCAAATTATGGGGCTTGGTTCAAATATAGCTATGGTCATGCCGGGAAAAATTGAAATGGAGCCCGGTAGTGGGCACTCGGGCGGTCCAATGGGGACGACCAACAAACTTGAGCTTGAGCATGTTGAAGATATTAAAAACGGGGCTCAACACGTTAAAGATGTGCTTCCGACTATAAGTGGGGTGGTCTCCGTTAAATTCGGTAACCTTTCGAGGACGGCCGATTTGATGGGCACGACGCCAGAATATCCTATTGCAAGAAACTCTCCTGTGGAAAAGGGAAGATTTTTTGCCGAAACCGATGTCGAAGGTTTAAAGAGGGTCTGCACGATAGGTCAAACTGTTGCGGAAGACTTCTTTGGCTTTCGTGATCCCATTGGGGAGAAGATTACCATCAGCGGGCAGAAGTTTACTGTAATCGGAGTCATGAGCAAAAAAGGTGCGGGAGGCATGGGAATAGACATGGATAATCAAGTTTTTATTCCCGTAACCGTTGCCCAAAGGATTTTAGGTACGAAAAACGTTAGTTTAATTTTGGTTCAAGCTGAGAGACAAGAAGATATGGATTTGGCCGTAAAAGAGACAGAACGGGTGCTATTAAAAAAGCTTGAGGAGAACGACTTTACTATTCTTGCGCAAGATGAGCTTTTGGCAACTTTTCAGTCGATGATGGGAACGCTCACTCTGATGTTGGGAGGTATCGCGGGCATTTCTCTTCTCGTTGGCGGCATAGGGATTATGAACATAATGCTTGTTTCGGTGACGGAGCGGACAAGGGAGATTGGCATTCGTAAGGCCGTTGGTGCCAGGACGTTTGATATCCTGTCTCAATTTGTTATTGAGGCCATAACATTAAGTGTTGTGGGTGGCGCGCTCGGAATCATTTTCGGGGCCGTCGGCTCAGTGGTGCTTGGGCAGTTCTTGCCAAGCAGCATCACTTTCTGGTCTATCGTTCTGGCTTTCTTTTTTTCATTTGCCGTTGGCATATTTTTTGGAGTCTATCCTGCCTTTAAGGCCTCAAAGCTAGACCCGATTGAAGCCTTAAGGTATGAGTAATATCAGAGTTTGCAAAAGCACAAAAGCAAAAGGGGTCAGGTCTTTAATCTTGACATTAAATCATTAGATATGTTACAAGTATTTCATGGCAAGACCTTTAAGGATAGAATACAGCGGAGCTATATATCACATAACATCAAGAGGCAATGAAAAGAAGCCCATATTTTATGATGAAAAAGACCAAGAAATCTTTCTAAACGTTCTCAAAAGTGTAAACAAGAAATACAATTTTATCTGCCACGCTTATTGTCTGATGAATAACCACTACCATCTAATTATCGAAACTCCCGATGGAAATCTCTCCAAGGGCATGAGACAACTAAACGGGGTATACACACAGACCTTCAATAAAAAGCATCACAGGGTGGGTCACATCTTTCAAGGAAGATACAAAGCCATACTCATCCAGAAAGAAAGCCATCTTCTTGAGGTCTGCAGATACGTGGTCTTAAACCCCATAAGAGCAAAGCTGGTTAAAGACCCCGAAGAATGGAGATATGGCAGTTATCGTGCTACTGCCGGCTTGGAAAAACCTCATCCCTGCCTCACAACAAACTGGGTTTTAGCTCAATTTGGCCCAAAGATAAAACCGGCAAGGAAAAGATACAGAGAGTTTGTTAAGGCAGGAATAGAAGAAGAATCAATTTGGATAAAGGCAAAAGGACAAATCCTGCTTGGCGATAATGATTTTGTTGAGGAATTTAAAAGTTATTTAAAAGGACAGGAAAAAATAAAGGATATTCCTAAGCACCAAAGATATGTTGGCAGACCAAGTCTTGAAAGTTTGTTTAAGAAAAGAATATTGGAGAATAAACAGATGAGAAATAAGAAGATAGTGGAGGCAACAGAGCAATATGGCTACAGCCAGAAAGAAATTGCCAATCATCTCAAGATGCACTATTCGACGATAAGCAGAATCACAAAAGAAGAAGAAATGTCAAAAAACAAGACCTGACCCCCATTGCCCACTCGTTGATTTTTAGCTAGTTTATTTCCTTAACCATATGAGCCAATTTCTCCGCTTCAAGCTCCTCCAGCTTTATATATTCGCCATCACAGGCGTTCGCTATTTCTTTGGCGAGCCCCAGGTTCAAGAAGTCGTTTTCTGTGTCGATAATCAAGCTTTTTATTTTTGCTTCGGCAAATTTTTCCGCGATTTCCCCGGCTTCTTCAACTGCATTTTTCTCGCTCAAAGAAACGTTGGCTTTCCCGTCGGTTATTAAAACCATAAGAGGAAGGACCTTTTTGTTTTTGGCCCTTTCTTTATTGAATGTCTCAAGCGTGAGGGTTAGCCCATGGGACAAAGGGGTTTTTCCTCCCGTTGGAAGCTCTCTGAGATAACTTTGGGCGGTTTCAGCGCTGTCTGTTAATGGAAGCAAGAGCTCCGCGCTCTTTCTCCTGAAAGCTATGAGCCCGACCTTATCCCGTCTTTGATAGGCGTCGATTAGGAGCGAAAGCACAGCTCCTTTGGCCACCACCATCCTCTCTTTCGCGCCCATGGAGCCGCTGGCGTCGACCACAAAGAGGATGGATGCGCCGACCTTCTTTTCTCTTACCTTCTGGCGTAAATCGGGTTTTTCAATTTTTAAACCAGTCTTTCCGGTCTCATTTTTTCCGTTCCTGCCTGCCGGTAGGCACGGTCTGATGGCGGCGGCTCTTATGGTTGCGTCGAGGGCGATGTCCGTTGTCTTGTCTTTGGGGATGGTGCTCCGAACATATTTGCCGGACTTCGAGCCCGTAACGCTCTTTGCCCTCCTTCCGCCACCCGTGCGAGGAAGCTTGTCTTTTGGCATCTTGATATCCCTTGTTTTAAAGGGGGTTCCGACATCAAAGGTTTTTGAAGACGAATTATCCGGAGCCTCCTTTTGGTCATCCTGATTTCCTGCCTGTCGGTAGGCACGGTGTGATGATTCTTGAGGTTCTTTCTGTTCTTGCTCGGCTTGCTCGGGTTCGCTCCGATTTTTCTTATGTTTTTCGATGGTTTGCTCCAACTTTTCTTGGTCCAGTTTTTGCTCCTCGAACGGCTTTCTCTTCATCCTGTGAGGCAGGGCGAGCTCAGCAGCTTCTTTCACATCTTTCTCGGTTACTTCCCTTCTTTGATGAAAGGCGGCGATAGTTTTAGCCGTCTTCATCATCACGATGTCGGCTCTGTGTCCGTGCACGTCCATCCCCACGCAGATTTCGGCTATTAAGTGCAGCATATCGTCGGATATCTCTGTCTTAGGCAGGAGTGCTTCGGCGGCCAGGACTTGACGGCGCAAATTTTCTTGAGTGTCTTCCCAGCGATGGCCGAAGGAATGAGGGTCGTTTTCATAGCTCATTCGCCTCTTAATTATCTCCACCCTTTCTTTTGTATCGCTTATGCCCTCGACTTCGACACAGAGTGCGAACCTGTCCAAAAGTTGTGGCCTTAAATCTCCTTCTTCGGGGTTCATCGTTCCCACCAGTATAAAGTGGGCGGGGTGTGAGAAGGAGATCCCCTCTCTCTCGACGGTGTTGACTCCCATCGCGGCGGAGTCCAGCAGAATGTCAACTATGTGGTCATCGAGCAAGTTCACCTCGTCAACATAAAGGAAGCCGCGGTGGGAATCCGCCAGAATCCCCGGCTCAAAACGTTTTTCGCCATGTTTTATCGCGCGCTCTATGTCCAACGTTCCTACTACTCTATCCTCCGTGGCATTGATGGGGAGGGTAACCACCTTCATTTTCCGGTGGGAGAGGGGCAGTTTGTCTTCAATTAGCTTTTTTTCAAGACAGTGGGGACACATTTCTGCTTCAGTGTGAGGATTACAGCCAAAGGGGCAGCCCTCGACCACTTCTATTTCGGGCAAAAGGTCGGCAAGAGCGCGAACGGCGGTTGATTTGGCAGTTCCTTTTTGGCCCTTGATGAGTACCCCGCCGAGCTTGGGGTTGATGACATTTAAAATCAGGGCCTTTTTCATCTTGTCCTGTCCCACAATTGCGGTGAAGGAATATACTTTACCAGCTAAACAACTCATTTATTGTCCTCCTCGTTTATTTACTCAAAACCTTTTTCAAAGGTGCGCATACATAAGATTATCATACTCAAGGCCAATGATATCAGAATCAATAAGATCAAACCGCAGCCCGATATGTTCCCGGTGAGCATTATTTTTCTTGAGATGTCGATGATGTAAGTGACCGGATTTATTGATGCCACACATCGCAACCATGCCGGCATCTTGTCCAAAGGCATCAGGGCCGAACTGGCCAAGAAAAGCGGCAAGCTAACTAAGCTTATAATTGCACCGAAACCGTGCAAATCGGCCACCTTGAAGGCGATAAATATTGAAAGGGCCGAGAGGCCCATGGCAAAGAAGAGGGCGCATCCAAATACCAGTAGAAGACCAGCAAGACCACCTTCCATTCTCGCGCCGAGAATCCACGCGGTGGCAAGGACGGCCGAGAGATGAATCATTCCCTTGCTCATGGCCGCCGTAATTTTGCCCATGACTATCACCGGCCGCGGAGTGGGGGTTGCGAATATCTTCTTTAAATAACCATAGATTTTGTCGGCCGAGGTGAGCAAGCCGCTTTGAAGTGAGGGCATCATGACGGACATCACCATTATGCCGGGAGTTACATAATCCAAATACCTTCCTGAATTTGTTGACATGGGCAAAGAGCCGAGCACCGCCAACCAGGCGACGGGGCCGACTATTGAGGCAATTAAGTTTATTTTGAGTCTAAATAATATCTTGATATCGCGTTTACAGATTTTTATGAAGGCATTAAACAACAACATCACCCTCTCATTAGCTTTCTTATAATTTTTTTGTGTTTTCTGGCCTCTTTGGGGCTTGGGCTCTCTTCGGTATCATCCGTGTATTTAATGAACACCTCGTCCAAGCCGGCTTGCTTCATCAAAACCGAGTTGATGGTGATTTCCTTTGAAGTTAAAACTTGCATGACCTCAGGCAAGAACTTGTCGCCCTCTTCCACTATTAGTTCCAATTCCGTTTTAATGCATTTTTTACTTTTAATTTTCTCCATTCCTTCCAGCGCTTCAGAAGCTTTCTCCACGTCCTCTTTCTCTATACGTATTCTAATTACATCTCCTCCAATTTGACTGGATAACGTGCTTGGGGAGCCCGAGCAAACGATTTTTCCCTTGGTGATTATGGCCACCCTGTCGCAAAGCACCGCCGCTTCGTCCATGTAATGGGTGGTGATAAAGAAGGTAACCTTCTTTTCTTCTTTTAGTCTGAGGATGAATTCCCATATCTTATGGCGGGCGGTGACGTCTAGACCGATGGTGGGCTCGTCCAGGAAGACGACTTCCGGTTGATGGATGAGGGCTTGAGCTAACTCCAGCTTCCTCTTCATTCCGCCAGAGTAAGTGGCAGCGGGATTATCTGCAACCATGGAAAGTTCGAAGAACTCGAGGAAGTAATCCATCCTTTGTTTTCGTTTGGCGGGGGGTATGCCGTAAAGGGAGCCGAAGAGCTCCAGGCTTTCCCGCGCCGTGAGAGCATCATCTACGGCCAATCCTTGAGGCACGTAACTTATATGTTTTCTTACTCCGCGAGCCTCTTTTGCTATATCGAATCCACAGACTGATGCTTTCCCCCCGCTTTGTTTGAGCAGGGTGGTGAGCATGAGCACCGTGGTGGTCTTTCCCGCGCCGTTGGGCCCGAGTAAACCAAAAGCTTCACCTCTTGGGATTTCGAGGTTGATATCATCTACCGCCAGATTGCCATCATAGTATTTTGTTAGTTCTCTTGCTTCAATTATTTTATCCAATTGAGCTTATCCTCCACCATGCAATTTTTTCTTTAACTTCTTCATCTTTTCTCCCCAGTCTTCGACCTCATCCATCGTAATTACATCCACCGCTCCTCCTTGAAATTCGCCTTGGACGTCACCGGTTTTTTCTTCCATCCAACCCTCTATTTCGAGATAAGCTTGTTTTAATTGTTGCAAGACCTCTGGATTGGCATCCCATAGGTCCCTTTGTTCGGCCTCCAAAAGCCTTCGACCCACTTCTTCCAGGGCCCAGGGGTTATTTTCCTCGAAGAACTTTCGGTTCTCTTCATTTAATACGAATGTTTCGGCGATTTCGTCGAATATCCAATCGTCGACCTGTTCGGTGGTCGCTTCCCATCCGTAGACCCTACCTATTCTTTTGGAGATATCACCGGCTCCTTTGTAGCCGTGACGCTTCATTCCCTCGATCCATTTTGGGTTGAGAAGCTTTGTCCGCACTACGCGCCTAATTTCATCGGCCAAATCCCTTACTTCGATCTTGGCCGGGTTTCTTGTGTCGCCATAGTAGGTTTTTACCTCTTTCCCCGAGGCATTTTTAGCCGCTGCCGTCAGTCCTCCTTGATAGGAGAAATAGCAGCAACAGCCGAATAAATCATATTCGTCGGTTACCGTCTTATTATAAGTCAAATCAACCGACTTGAGCTGTTTGAAGAAGGTTTCATGGGATTCTTTACCAAACATCTCCTTGCCGTAGGCGTAGCCGCTCCAATAAGTAAAGACATCTGCCAGGTCCTCTTCCTCTTTCCACGCGCTGGCGTAGACGGCAAGATTTACGCCGGAGCCGTAGGTTCCCGGGCGACTGCCGAAGATGCGGGAAGTGGCCTCTCTCCACGCTTGCGGGTCCAAAGAGCCGTCGAGTTGCTCGAGGGCGTGTTTGCGGACGAAGTTGAGCTCCAAGGGTTCATCCAGGGAGGCAACCGCCGTTATTGCCTCGTCCAGATACTCCATGATATTGGGGAAGCAATCTCGTGTTATGCCCCCGATACGGATGGTCACGTCTATTCTGGGCCGGCCGAGCTCTTCCAAAGGGATTATCCGAAAACCCTTCACCCGGCCGTTGCTCAACCATTTCGGCTCCACGCCCAAAAGATAGAGAATCTGCGATACTTCCTCGCCATCTGACCACATAATATCGGTGCAGAAGAGCACCATGCCGCAGTTCTCGGGCATCTCTTCCGTGTCTGCCACATATTTTTCAATTAAACCGTTTGCAAGGCTTCTTCCCACCCTCCAAGCGGCCTTGGTGGGAACCTTATAAGGGTCGAGAGAGTAAAAATTTCTTCCGGTGGGAAGGATGTCTGCCCTCCCTCGGGTGATAAGTCCCGAGGGCCCGCTTTCGATGTAGCCGCCGGAGAGTCCGTGAAGCAGGCTTTCGATTTCCTTTGAGGCCTCAATCCTGGCGGAGATGTCCAAAACTTTCGACTTTAGAACCGAGAGTTTTTCGAGTGCTTCGGGATTTATGAATCTGTCGCCCATGATGTTTGTGGCGAGGTTTTCAAACTCCTTTAACCGCTGATCCAATTTTATTTCCACTTAATTTACCTCCTCTTCGTGTGCGAGAAACTCCCTAATGAACTCCTTTGAGTATCCTTGGGCCTCTTCGAGCAGCTCCCCATAGGTTTTACCGAAGTCATCGTAATATTCGGCGGGGTTGTTCAAGGCGTAATTGTAGTTTAAGTCCATGAGCTCAAAGATTGTCTTCCGGAAAGAGAATTCTTCATCCGAGTCGTAACGAAGAATGGAGTTTATGAACTCTACTCGGGCGTCGCTTTGAGGGAGCTCCCCGAAGATGTGCATGCCGTCTTGAATTTGGGTCTCTCTCAGGCGAGTTAAAACTTCGTGGGCCCGTTTGACGGTTTTGTCGAGGGATTCTTCTCCATGAATATCTTTTTCCTCGATCCCTATCTCTTTCTCTAATTTGGACTCCTTTATTTTGTCCACGATGAGATGCTCCAGGGCGTGAGCATGGGCCGGATTGGAGATTTTAGCCTGGTTATATTCGGCCAGATATCCCTCCAACTCCTTTAAACTTTCATAGAGACCGCTTTCGGTCATCACCGTCTGCATGTGGTCGATCAGCGTGGCGTAACTTCTTCGCTTGGCGATGGTCCCCTCCGGTGGATTGTCGGCGTTGTATATGTAGAGATGGGGGAGGGTGCCGATTCCTATGTCGGGATAGCAAGAATCGGAAAGCCCCACTGCCTTTCCGGGCAAAAACTCCAAATTGCCGTGGGTTCCCACGTGCACTACGGCATCGGCTCCCCAGATATCCTCCAGATATCTGTAAGTGGCCAGGTATTGGTGAGTGGGGGGACAGTCGGGATCGTGGAGTATCTTGCAGACCTGTCCGTCGCAGCGTGCCCCATAGCATCCCCGTTTGGGTTGGACACAAACCATGACATTTCCATATTCTACCCCCGTGAGCACAATTTTTCCTTCGTGGACCATCCCTTCGCCGGGCGGTTCCCCCCAGGTGGAGACCATCTTCTCTCTCACATTTTCCGGCAACTTGTTCCACCACACCAGATATTTTTCCAAGGGAAGGAGGGTGTGTGCCCCGCCTTTTGCTACAATCTCTTCCACAGGGGTCCATCTGAATTCGGAGATGGCTTTTCTTTCCATGATGGTCTCGATTAACTTCTTCCCCTCAGACGGGTTTTTTTCGACCTTGTATCCTTGCTCCTTCATCTTTTGCATGGTTTTAGCTACGCTTTCCAAGGTATCTAAGTTTGCTCCGCTGCCCACAGTGGCCTCCACACCAGCGCATGGATTATTGTGCAGAACGAAGACGACCTTTCGTTCTTGAGGCGGTTTCCTTCGGAGGCGAATCCATTTCTTGGCCCGCTCAACGATGTGATTGACCCGCTCCGGGATGGGCATGTATCGTTCGAGGGTAACCCCGGTTTCCTCGTCGCTTGCTCTTGTTTGAACCCCGATTACCAGCGGCTCAATTATTCCATCAAATTCCGGCATGGCCACCGACCAGACTATGTTTTCGGCAAGACCTTGAACATCGGCTCTCCACTCCTCTTCGGTTTTGCGGTAGGAAACCAAGGGGTCGATGACCGGGACATCCAGTTTTTTAAGTAGTTCTACACCCGCCTCAGCGCAGCCGACATCGGAGCCTTCCGGCAGGGTTACCAGAAAGAAAGATTGCAAATTGAGCAGGATGTCGACGATTGGCTCGCCATCCCTTGTTAGTAGAGCGGGGATCGCCACGTCATTTCCTTTGGCCCCCAGCTCATTTTCTTTAAAGCCGTGGGAGAAGACCGGCACAACGTTAATTTTCCTATCCTCAAATGCGCGGATAAGAGCGTTTTCTACTTCGAGGTTTCCGTTTATCCAGTAAGAGCGATAAAAGAGGATACCCGCGGTGGGGCAGGAGGGGTCGAATTTTTTGTGCCATTTGAGGTAATCTTCAGGGTTGTCAAAGTGCGATGAGGCGTTGGGATGATATATTCCCTGCCATGGCGTTTCCTTAAGCGGCTCGACCTCCATCTCGATATCGAGAACCTCGCGGGCAATATAGGATAGCAGGCTTTTCATGTTTTCCAAGCCGTCGGTTACCAGATATTTATAGGCCGTGGCCACCGTCTCGGGATCTACGGTAGAGAGACTCCAGAAAGAGGGGTCGTGACCGAAGGAGACGGTGGGTACGGCCTTTCTAATTTTTTCAATTTCGGGGAGCATCTCGCTCCAGACTTCGTTTGCGGACGGATAGAGAAGAAGGACATCCGCCTCTTGTCGCAGATACTCCAGAAACTTCTCTTGTACCAGCTCATCCTCTAAGTCGCGCATGGAACGGAGCTCAAGCTGTACGAAATCGAGCTCCTTGCTTGCTTGAACGAGTGTGGAAACGTGGCTTCCCCACATGATGGAGCCCACTTTTATCATTTTCTCATTCTCCTTTCAAATTATTTTTTACAGGACCTTTCCCGCCAACTGATATATATGTCTTAAAGAAGATGAATAAAATATCTCGTTTATATAAAGCAAATACATTATTTTAATCGTGGCTACCGCCAAACTTCCCGAGATTGCCCCTCCCGTAATTAGAAAATCGCTGAATTTATATCGGAGGTCTCTCAAGTGGCTTCGGGGAGCCGTTGGGTTAAACGCTCTACTCTCTATGGATAGTGCCAGGGTGCTTGCCCGGCGGACGGAGTTTGCCAAGATGGGGCGCAAGGTGGAGACCGCCGTTTTAAGCGAAGAGAATATTCCCACCTTGGTGGGTTTAAAACCTTTCAGTCTTTCCACAGCAATCACCGTCTTGGTCTCGGTAAGCACCGTAGGTATGAACCTTAAAGCGGTTATCGTCATGAAAGCGAAATTGTAAGGGATTTTTAACTTCACCAACCCTGTAAGCAAATCACGGGGCTCGGTGGTCCAGCATGTGAGCAATCCCAGGCAAATCATCGAAGAGAAACGCAGCGCTTGAACGGCGCCGTGGATGAAGCCCTCCCGGTAGACGTAAAGTCCATCGGTTATGGCTCCCAAAATAGGTGTCTTTGAGGAGATGAGGACGAAAATTATTGTTCGGGGGTGTCCCGCGTAGAACAGGGCTTGACTGAACATCGTCCCCCACATTCCCAAAATCACGAAGATAGCCAGCAACCCTACCTTGTCCCAAGGCAGTTTGGCGAATATGCAAGATGAAATGGCGACCATAAATAGGATAAAGAGCGATTTCGGTTTGTCGAGACTAACCGCAAGAATCGACGCGCAGAGCAAGAAAGTTATCTTTGCCCGGGGGTCGATTCGATGGATGAACGTTTTTTTTATGGATGGTTGGATCAGTGAGGCAGTATTAAACATTTGAGCGTATCCTCCAGTTCTTCTACCATAAAGATTGACTCAAGGCCCAGTTTTTTGGCGATGTGGTAAGAGTCGGGGGCGCTTAAGTTTGCTCGGCGTAAGATGTCTTCCTGTTCAAAGACACTTTCCGGCGAACCCTGAGCTATAACTCCCTTATCCATAACCAAGATGGTATCGGCGTATCGTATCGCCGTTTGGACATCGTGGGTGCAAAAGACGACGGTCTTTCCCCCGTCCTTTGGGATCAAGTAGGCCATCATCTCTTCAATGTGGATCCTGTCTTGTCCTGTGGTGGGTTCGTCTAAGAGAATTAACTTCGGTTGCATCGAAATGATGGAGGCCACGGCAGTCCGAAGCCTTTGGCCCCGGCTTAAAGCAAGGGGGGAGTCGGTCATTAACTTCCCGATGGACATTGCCTCCAAAGATTGCCTGGCTAGCTCATCCGCCTTTTCCAGGTGGAGATTCTGGGGACCAAACATCGCTTCACCCCAAACGGTATCAGAAAGAAGCATAAGGTCCGGATTTTGGAATACCACCCCTACTTGGCTTGCTAAAGAGTAGGGGCTAATTTTGCAAGTATCCGCGTTAAATACCTCAATCCTTCCCGAAGACGGTTTAAGTATGGCCGCCAAGTGAAGAAGAAGGGTGGTTTTGCCGGAGCCGTTGCTTCCCATGAGGGCCACTACTTCACCTTCCCTGATGCTTAGGTCGATATTTTTAAGAACACACTCTCCCTTCTTCGAATAAGAGAAAGAAACATCTTTTGCTGAGACGACCTCATTTCCCAGCCTCCGGGGAAGTCTATCGCGGTTAACGCTCGTTATTTTTTTGAGGAAGCCGTTTTCAATCCTATCTTGCACCGTCTCTATCGCTTGCTTGTTTGTCAACGGTCTTTCCGAGAAACCGAGAGCGCAGAAGAGTTTAATGGGCTCAGGGACCCTCAGGCCCAGTTTTTCGAATATCTCGAGCTTGGCAAAGGCTTTTCCTGTGGGCTTATCGAGAACCAATTTCCCTTCATCCATCACGAGGATGCGAGAGGCCATATGCGCTATCTCGTGAATCCTGTGCTCGACTAAAATCACCGTGATGTTTTGCTCTACATTGAGCCGCTTTATGACATCTAAAACTTCTTTGGCTCCCACGGGGTCCAATTGGCTTAGGGGTTCATCTAAAGCGAGGATGCGGGGCTCCATGGCCAGAACCGATGCTATGGCCACCCTTTGCTTTTGTCCTCCCGAAAGAGTGCCTATCTGAGCTTGACGCAGGTTTTTCATACCCACTTTCCGAAGAGCCAAGTCGATGCCTCTATCTATTTCGTTTTTACCAAGGCACAGATTTTCCAGGCCGAAGGCCACTTCGTCCTCGATGACGGTTGAAAAGAGCTGGTCGTCCGGGCTTTGGAAGACCATGCCCACTTGTTTACAAATGTCTTGCATCTCGGCGGTATTGGTATCCAAGCCGTTTACTTTAACGGTTCCCTCCATCTTCCCTCCTGATTGATGAGGGATGATGCCGTTTAAGGTTTTAAGCAAAGTACTCTTGCCACAACCTGTGGGGCCTGTAAGCAGCACGAACTCCCCTGGCTGAACGCTCAAGTTAATTCCTTTGATGGTCGGTTTTTCTCTGCCTGTGTATGTGAATTTTAAATTGTCAATGGATAAAGAACCTCTCATTTAAAACACCTATTCTATAATTTTTCTTAAACTGAATCCTAATCTTGTTCCCACCAAGGCGCCCACCAGGGTGTATAAGAAGCCATCGATTACCGCATAAGTATGAATGTACCAGGTCGCGTAGTAAAGTCTGTATAAAAATATCGTGGTGCCGAAATTTATGTAAACGGAAAGGGTATCAGCCAACGCGCAGGCAATTCCCGCCGTGGCGAGAACGCGCCATCTCTTTTCCGCGCCGATATCCGTCAGAATGCCGTTTTTCCTGGTCACGCCAAAGAGATATAGGGTGGTCTCGAGCAAAAAAATCAGAGATGCTTTCCACATGAGGGTGACGGGGCTAAAATTGCCGAGCACCACTCCTCCTAAAAGAAAACTTACACCCAAAGCGAGGGTCACCACTCCCGGCCTGGGAATGAGGACCACAAGAGACATGATGAGAGCGTAAAGAATAATTTCATAAAAGATTCCCGTGATTAAGAAGCTAAAGGGGCCCAGGATGACATGGAGGAAGTCCCAAAGGAGGGTGCCGGGCACATTGACCGTAATGAAAGTGGCCGTGCCAAAAAGAGCTATTATTACCAGCCATTTGGTCTTAAATCCTTTAAAAAATGCCTTTTGACAAATTGCAAGATATCCAAGCCCTATCACCGTGATTAAAAAAGCGGCGAGGGTGATGAGCCCGGGGACTGGGTTTCTGGTGATGACATCGATCTCTTTTTGTTTTTTAGAGATGGCTTTGTCTGTCCCGAATATTTTAATTTCGCTCTCCAAAATATATTTACCCCCCAAGACCTCAGCTTCATTGACATAAATAGGAAGGGTTGCTTTTGCTTCCGATTTCCCGGGCACCGAAACTACGGCGTAACTCACTCCTGTGCCACCGCTTTTGTTGGGAGGAACCCGAAAGGCCTGGGCTATCTTTTTTGTCTTGGGGTCCAGCACTTTGGATGTTACAAGAAAGACCACGTTATCTTGATTTTCATTCCTGACCGTGGTGGTGGCAAAGGCAAGGGGGTGCTCGAGGTAATCAATCTCTTTGTTGCCGGTTCCAAGGATTCTTTTTAAGAAATTGTTACCATCTACGCTTAGGGCCAGGGTATTTTCTTTCTTACGAGAATCAAAATCTCCCTCGTCATTGGTGGGTACTTTGATTCCAGCTATATGAGCCAGGTTCTTCGCCTCTTTTAAAGAGATTACGCGCAGTTCTTTTTCTTTTTGGAACTGCGTGACCTTGCGCTCGCCGTTTATTATTTCTTCAACGGTGGCTTCTCCCTCGATTTTGTAGATGTCTTCGGCGAGAGTGGACAGCACCTCAAATTCCAGCAATTCGTTGAAATTGTCAAATTCTGTTACCAGTTTGCATTCGGCCGTAAGGATGTGACCTTCTCTCGTCTCTTTTGCCTTAAAAATTGAAGGTGTTCGAACCAGCTTGAACTCTTTTGGCAAAGTCAGTTTTACGCTTGCTTGCAGAGGATTGCCGGAGTAACTTTCTAAAAAAACGGTGGCCGTGACTTTGCTTCCTTTGGCAACAAGGCTCCTCTCGTCGCTTTCTCTCATTCCGTAGGGGGCCTGAATACAGAATTTAGCAACGGAGGTCGGCTTGGCCGGAGATTTTACCTCTTTTTCTATCATATTTCCGTTCTTGAGATTGATTTGGAATAAGTAAGGCCGAGCCTCCTCCCAATCAAAAAAGAGGATGGCTTGTTTTGAAACTTCTGAACCAATGGTGACTGTGGTTATGAGCGATCCATCCTGGTCAAAAACGCTCACCGAGGATATTGGGGTTTCTCTTGAAAGCTCAATTACGGCCCTATGGTGTCCAAACTCAACAGTTTTTATTTTTAAATCTTTCTCCCCTTTACCCTGGCAACCCGAAAATAAAAAGACAACCAGAACTAAAATGAGAATTATTTTGAGTTTTCTCACAAGCCTCCAACCTTTTCACATTAAAAGAAATCGAGAGAAGAGGAAATGGATATGATGGTTCCTCTTCTCTCAAAATGGGTCGCACTACCTAACGAAATGGATTTTGTGATTTCCACTTATACTCTTATCTTCCATTTGAATTGGCGCTTCAATTGCGGCGATGCTCTCTCCGTTGTTTGAAATTGTGGCAATGGCGCAGATGCCCTCCACGGGATAGAACCAGCACAATTTGTCGCTAGCGTTGCCTTCTTTTGTTAGGTCGAAGCACTGCACGCCGGCCATGTCTTTGTTTTGACTTACCCAGTCATGAGCCACTCCAACCACCATGTATCGATTATCTTGAGAGAATAGCGGACAACCGATTTTCCCCTCGGCTTTCCATTTCCACTGAAGTTTCCCTTCATTGGAATAGGCAAATATGGTTGTGGCGTCCGGATGAACCGCAGGCGGTGTACCGGAACATTTTGTCTTATCCGCGGAGTAAGTGACGCTGGTGGCAAAGACGGCGTTGCCCTCATTGTCCACATGGGTGCCGTTGCCATAGGCATAAATGGGAACCCCGCTTACCTCCTGAATCTTGGAAATTTCCTTCATCCACACGAGCCTGAGCTCGCTGGTCTCTTTCGCTTTAGTTAAGTCGAAGAGAAATCCTCTTCCATCTCCTGCCATGGCCGTGAAATGATTGCCGTCTGGAGAGATGCAGATACCATCCCAAATTCCCACGAATTTAAAGTATGGCTCCAGGGCATCGACCTTGTAGGCGGCCATTTCCTTTCCGGTTTCTCCGTTTAAGAGACGGATTGTGCCATCAGGATATTTTTCCTGAACAGCGCCGTAGTTCCAGCTCTGATTGACGAACATCACCTTGTTTCCATCCGGGGTGGCTACCACCTTCGGTACGCCTGTATCCATGGGTTCGTCTTCTGGGAACCGCCACTTTGTTTTGCCGGATTCCACATCAAACGCGTAGATGAAGCACTTGGTTTTGTAAACGGTTACTTCTTTGTCTTCCACCATCTTTTTTTCTTTTTGTTTCAGTTGTCCCGCGGCGAAAGCCGTATCTCCTGAAACGGTCAGACTATAAATCATGGGGCGGTAGTACCAGTAGCTGTCGGTGCTCGTTCCCACGTCATCTGATACTTTATATTTCCAAATCTCTTCACCGGTTTTGGTGTTGAAAGCATAAAGATAACCATCGGCGCTTGCTTCGCCAGCGAGAAGTATCTCGCCGTTGCCAGAGAAAGCAACCTTTTTGCCGACTCCGTCGGGAACCTGGTAGTTCCAGAGCTTCTTTCCGGCGTTGTCGAAGACGTAGAACTTCCCGTCGAAACTTGCCATCGCGATATATTTTCCATCCGGTGAAATGATTGTTTCCTCGGAAGGAACATCTTTCCAGCTTTCTACCTGGGGAAATTTTTCTAAGGAGCCAAGTTTTGCTTCCCCAAGCTTATAGGCGGAAGGTTTCTTTGGGGACACGGTCTCCTCATTTATTACTCCTTCCTCTGATTTTATCGTGATGGCGCATTTCTTACTTGGTTCCCATTCGAAGGAGGCCAGTATGGTCATTGTGTTTGGCTGAGTGAAATCAACCTTTTTGTCGGCTACTTTAACTTCTGAGACATCGCGCGCTTCGCTTAAAACAAGAACTGCTCCCGTTCTGGTAAATAGAACCGATTCTAATTTTGCGACATCCTTCTTTTCCGAACAGCCGCTCAGAAGGGGCATGATGAAAGCCACAGAAAGTATAATGCCGATTATTTTTACCAATCTTTTTTTATATTTCACGTAGATTGCGCTCCTTTCAGATTTTTATTTATATTAACAACATTGCAAGCTTAAGTCCGAATTTAGCTTTTTGATTTTCACCTCCTTGGTAAACAAAACAGTTTTCGATAATTGTTACCAAATAAAAAAGACCACAAAAATCTCATCCAGCTTTTGAGCTGGTTAAGACCTTCGTGGCCTAATTTCGGAAAAAGTTCTAATTTACAAAGCTACAACCTTCGGGTTGCTCTATAATAAGCTAGACAAATTAATAGCATAATTTTAAAAAGATTACAATGTTTTATTCAACGATACTGCTTCGTCAGAATTTTTTAAATGCGTGATTGGGGAGTTGAAGTGGAGAACAAAGAAAGAGATTTTTTAATTCCCGGCATAAAAAAGAATGTCTTTGTTCTAGGGTTAGTCAGCCTCTTTACGGATATAAGCAGCGAGATGATATATCCTCTTGTTCCTATTTTCTTGACCAGCGTTTTGGGGGCGCCAGTTGCAATTGTCGGCTTAATTGAAGGCTTTGCGGAGAGCACCGCGAGCATTTTAAAAACTTTTTCCGGCTGGCTTTCGGATAAGCTTGAGAGAAGAAAACCATTTGTATTGGGAGGGTATTCTCTTTCCGCCTTAGGAAAACTTCTTTTAGGGGTGGCCTTCGTCTGGCCCACGGTTTTAATGGCTCGCTTTATAGACCGTTTGGGGAAAGGGGTTAGAACCTCGGCGAGGGATGCTCTAATTGCCGATGAGACAGACTCCGCCAATCGGGGGAAAGCGTTTGGTCTTCACAGGGCGATGGATTCAACTGGTGCGGTCATTGGCCCCCTAATTGCTTTGGTTTTGATGGTGGTCTTAAAGGAACAATATCGATTGATTTTTTTGCTTTCTTTCTTTCCGGCTGTCTTAGGTGTTGCTCTTCTCTTTTTCTTTGTGAAAGAGAAAAAAAAGCATGTTTCTGGCTCGAAAGAAGCGCCGCGTTTAAGCTTGGCCGGCTTTGACAAGAATTTTAAAACGCTCCTTTTAATCATAGTTGTTTTTGGGCTCGGCAACTCCAGCGACGCTTTTCTGATTCTTAGAGCAAAGAATCTGGGGCTTTCGGCTACCTTGGTTGTTTTGGCCTATGTCCTCTACAATGTGGTTTACGCAGCTTTTTCAACTCCAGCAGGCGTGCTTTCGGACAGAGTGGGAAGAAAGAGACTTATGGTCGGCGGTTTTTTGGTGTTTTCCGGCGTTTATTTTGCCCTCGCTTTTATATCTAAGTCCAGCTATATCTGGCCGCTTTTTGCCGTATATGGTGTGTATATCGCAGCTACAGAGGGTGTAAGCAGGGCCCTGGTAACTGACATGGCGCAACCGGAAAAAAGGGGCACTGCACTGGGTCTTTATCATACAGCGGTTGGGTTGGTAACATTTGCAGCCAGCTTGATTGCGGGCTTACTTTGGACATACATCGGACCGTCGGCGCCTTTCATTTACGGTGGTGTGATGGCTTTATCGGCGGCAATTTTATTTATCCTTTTTATGCCGCCTAAGTAATTTTTTGCTTTGAGTGGTGGATGAATTTTTGGTTTGTTTATGCTATCTTTTGTTAAAGTATCCTCTTTTAGGTGGTGTAAAAATCTAGGTGGCTTATATCTCTCTTTATAGAAAATATCGACCTCAAACACTTGAGGAAGTGGTTGGCCAGGAGCACATCACACACACGCTTTCTAATGCAGTTAAGCAGAGCAAAATATCTCATGCCTATCTTTTTTGTGGCCCGAGAGGAACCGGAAAGACTAGTGTGGCCAAGATTTTAGCGAAGGTGGTTAATTGCAAAGATGCTCCCACCCCGACCCCTTGTAATAAATGTGATGCTTGTAACCAGATTAATAACGGAAGCTTTCTCGATGTCCTCGAGATAGATGCTGCTTCTAACCGCGGGATTGATGAGATTCGCGATCTTAGAGAAAAAGTTCATTTCTCGCCCACCGAAGGGCACATGAAGGTCTACATAATAGATGAAGTGCATATGCTTACTCCTGAAGCATTCAACGCACTTCTTAAAACACTGGAGGAGCCTCCTTCTCACGTAATCTTCGTTTTAGCCACAACCGAGCCACACAAAGTTTTGCCTACCATTTTATCTCGCTGTCAGCGATTTGATTTTAAGCGAATTCTAACATCCGACATGGTAACAAGGTTGTTATTTGTAGCTAAAACTGAGGACATCAAGGTAGAGGAAACGGCCCTGCCGTTAATTGCTAGACATGCTCAGGGCAGTTTGCGGGATGCTCTAGGTACCCTGGACCAACTGGCCTCTTTTACAGGAAAGAATATAAAAGCCCAAGATGTAATTACTCTATTGGGAATGTCTGATAGGGAACTTCTTTTCGATGTTGTGGAAATTTTAGGCAAAGAGGATGTCGCCTCCGCTTTCGAGTGTATCGAGAAGTTGGTTGTAAGTGGCAGGGACCCCAAGCAGTTTGCTAAGGATTTAATCGAATATGTTCGGGCTCTTTTTGTAATCAAAAACTCCGAAATGGCAAGCGAAATAATCAATGCAACGCCAGAGGTTTTTGCCAAGATGGAAGCTCAAGCTACTCGTTTCCAGAACACTGAACTTATGCGATTTCTAGATGTCTTAAGCATAGCTCACGGTCAAATGCGCTGGAATCCTGATGCAAGACTTGTGCTGGAGATGACTTTAGTAAAACTTACAAGGCCGGAAACAGACCTATCTATGGAGGGGTTGTCCCGCAGGGTTGAGAAGATTGAAGGGTTAGTTGAAGGGCAAGAAATTAAAACTGTTAAGATGAGAACAGAGAGTTCAAATGTAGAAAAAACTGTGGAGCCGGTCTCAATTAAGGAAAAGAAAAAAATTGAGCATACACATATTAAAAGCCAGAACGAACATAAGAAATCAGAGGATGCGGAGAAGAAAAGGAGCGGAAAATCAGACGATGTTGATTTAAAATCAAAGGACGCAAAAGAGAAGAAAGAAGATAAAGAAATCAAGCGTCAGAAATTAGATACGGCTGGTGGTTCGACGGATTCCGACAGAGTAAAACGTGCCTGGCCCATAATTTTAGACAAAGTTAAGAAGAAGAAGATATCCACCTACGCCCTCTTGCTTGAGTGCCAACCGGTCGGGATTGAGGACTCAAAATTGACTCTCAAGTTCAATCAGAAAGCAGGTTTTCATAAAAGCGAGATTGAAAAAGTCCAAAACCTTGAACTTGTGAGGGAATCCTTAGAAGAGGTTTTAGGATTTAAGATTAGAATAAATTGTGTTTTGGATACGGGTGGGGAACCAATTCAGGCGGAGGCAGAAAAAGAAGACGATAAAGTACTCGATAGCGAAAATATCATCGAGCTTGTGCAGAGAGACTTCGATGCGGAAATCACAGAGGAAAGCGATCTTGGTAAAGAATGAGAACACGATAGTTTGTTAATAGAGGTTTTTAATCGATAAAGGAGAGATGAATTTATGGATATGGGTAAGCTGATGAAGCAGGCCAAAAAAATGCAGCAAGAGATGGCCAAAATTCAGGAAGAGCTAGCCGAGAAGCAAGTGGAAGCGAGTGCCGGAGGGGGAGTTGTCAGGGTTGTAGTGAACGGAAAGCAAGAATTGCTTGAAGTAAAAATCGATCCAAGCGTTGTAGATTCTGACGATGTAGAAATGCTTCAAGACTTGGTTCTTGCCGCGGCCAATGAAGCTCTTGAGCAGAGCAGAGACTTGGCTTCACAAAGACTTAACAGTGTTGCGGGTGGCATGGGTATACCGGGCTTGACATAATATTGTAAATGACAGATGCTTGCTCGCCTCCCCGCCTACCTACGCCTATGATGCCGTTAGGCATTGGCGGGCAGGTGGCGGGGCGGATGGCTTATGGCAGATGGCAAACAGGGTATGGAGTGTTGTAATAAGACCAGCAATCTGGCCGACAAACTACCGACTTCCCACCAAGAGACTACCGACTGATTAGTAGAGGGTAAAGGGTAAAGGATTAAGCGGTAAGGATTAAGAAGCAAGTTGGAAATGTACAGGAGATTAAGTTGTGATTAGGTAGTAATTAAGTAGAGATTAAGAATAAGACCATTAATTTCAAAGCAACTGAAGCCTAGTGTCTGAAGTCTGATTTATGTAAATTGTTAATGGTCAAAGGAGTGATTTTGTGTATTATGCGGCGCCAGTTGCAATTTTGATTGATGAATTAACAAAACTTCCGGGCATTGGACCAAAATCTGCTCAAAGGTTGGCTTTTTATCTTTTAAAAATCTCTCCCGAGAATGCTAAAGATTTGGCCGATGCCATCATGAATGTCAAAGATAAAATTGGGTTTTGCAACGTTTGCTTCAACATAACCGAGGGTGATATGTGCGAACTGTGTTGCGATTTTGATCGGGATGATTCATTGATTTGCGTGGTTGAAGAGCCACGTGACATTATTGCTATTGAGAAAACAAGTAGTTTCAAGGGGCGTTATCATGTTTTAGGGGGAGCAATCTCACCCATTGATGGCATTGGCCCCGATGACTTAAAAATACGTGAGCTGTTGGATCGTTTGAAGGATGAAAAAGTTAAAGAGATAGTAATTGCTACAAATCCCAATATTGAGGGTGAAGCCACGGCCATGTACCTTGCTAAACTGGTTAAGCCTCTTGGGGTGAAAGTTACAAGAATAGCCAGTGGTTTGCCGGTTGGGGGAGACTTAGAGTATGCGGATGAGGTTACTTTAGGCAAGGCATTGGAAGGGAGAAGAGAGATGTGAACCAAGGTGGCTAAAATTTAACCGTTGGCCGTAATAAATCGACCGCTTATTGAAAATTAGCGGTTTTTACACTTTATTTGGAGTATATTTTTTTATTGTATTTGGGAAAGCAAAAGGTAGAAAAGTGAAGGGGTGAGGAAATGGAGAAATGCATCGAGGTTCGGTGGCATGGCCGCGGTGGCCAAGGAGCAGTTACGGCCGCCAAGTTTTTGGCGGGGACGGCGCTTGCTGGCGGGAAAAATATCCAGGCGTTTCCGGAGTATGGTCCAGAGAGAATGGGAGCCCCTATCCAGGCATTTACGAGAATATCTTCCGCACCAATCAGCATTTATTGTCCTGTAGAAAATCCTAACATAGTCGTAGTTCTGGATGAGACCTTATTAGACATTGTCGAAGTCGCTAAGGGTTTATCAAAAGATGGCGTGATTTTAATAAATACTCTCGACGATCCTGCAGATGTGCGAAAAAAATTGGGTACAAAAAAAGGGAAGGTCTATACTGTTGATGCAACTTCGATAGCGTTAGATACATTGGGTAAACCAATCCCAAACACCCCCATGATCGGCGCCTTGGTAAAAGTTACCGGTTTAGTGTCTTTAGGTGACACCACCGATTATTTTACAGAGTCTTTTAGCAAAAAGTTTAGCCAACAGATTCTTAAAGGAAACGTGGAAGCAATCAAGCGTGCTTATAAGGAGGTGAGGGGGGAATGAAGGATTGGCGAGCGAATAAGCTTATGCCAGGCGCAATTATCCCCAAAGGTGGCACAGCGAGGGAGTACAAAACAGGTGGATGGCGCTCCGCTACTCCCAAGTGGGATGAAGAGAAGTGTAAGCAGTGTTTGATTTGTTGGATATCGTGCCCTGAGGGTGCGGTTTTGGTAAAAGACGGTAAAGTGAGGGGCATAGATATGGATTATTGCAAAGGATGTGGTATTTGTGTTGCCGAATGTCCCTTTGAGGTCATTGAGATGGTGGGAGGTTAGATGAAGAATATAAGTAAAAAAAGAGTTGTGGCCACAACAGGAAATGGTGCTGTGGCTGAAGCTATGAAGCAGATAAACCCCGATGTTTTGGTCGCTTATCCCATAACCCCACAAACGGCTATTGTTCAAGATTTTTCGCAGTTTGTTGCGGATGGTGCGGTTGACTCTGAGTATGTGACCGTGGAGAGCGAACATTCTTCCATGAGTGCCTGCATTGGTGCCTCTGCTGCGGGAGCTCGTGTTATGACGGCAACTTCTTCTCAAGGGTTGGCTCTGATGCATGAGATGCTCTATATCGCGGCAGGCTCACGTCTTCCAATTATTATGCCCAATGTTAACAGGGCTTTAAGCGCTCCCATTAACATCCACTGCGATCACAGCGACAGTATGGGTGCAAGAGATACGGGATGGATACAACTTTATTCCGAGAATGCTCAGGAGGCCTACGATAATACCATTCAGGCGGTACGCATTGCCGAAAACAAGAAAGTGCTGCTTCCTGTGATGGTGAATCTTGATGGTTTTATCATCAGCCATGGAATCGAGAAAGCCGAGTTTATTGAGGACCGAAAAGTCAAAAGTTTTGTGGGAGAAAGAAAACCCTTTTTACCGCTTCTAGATGTAGATAATCCGGTAACCTATGGACCATTTGATGGCCTTGGGGGCTATTTTATGGAGCATAAGAAAAACCAGGCCGATGCAATGGAAAGAGCGCGGGATGTCATCTTAGAAGCAGCTGAGGATTTTGCCAAAATTTCTGGCAGGAAATACGGATTCTTCGAGGAGTATCTGTTAGACGATGCGGAGATTGCTATCGTTACTCTAAATTCTTCGGCTGGCACCACCAAGCATGTGATAAATGAGCTTCGAGCCGAGGGTCTTCCGGTAGGGCTGCTTAAGCTCAGGGTGTTTAGACCCTTCCCCGCCAAAGAACTTGCTGAAGCTTTAAAACATTTGAAAGCTGTAGCCGTTCTTGACCGGGCGCTATCTTCTGGTTTTGTCGGACCGCTCTTCAGCGAAGTTCAAACTGCTCTCTTTAATTTGGAGACGAGACCAAAGGTGATTAACTTTATTTATGGTCTTGGAGGTAGAGACTATACCTTGCACGAAGCGCGAAAGGCATTTGAAGAGCTAATGACTGTTGCAAAAACCGGTAAAATTAAGAAAACCTTAGGTTATCTTGGGCTTAAAGAAGTGGAGGTGCTGGTATGAAGATAAAAGATTTGACGGAAAAGAAAGAAAGACTCACCTCCGGGCATAGGCTCTGTGCCGGTTGCGGGGCACCAATTGTGGTTAGACAAATTCTTATGGGAACAGATAAACCCGTGGTTGTTGGTTGCTCCACAGGATGTCTTGAGGTCTCAACTACGATATATCCCTCAACCGCATGGGATACGCCATACATACATTCTGCTTTTGAGAATGTTGGAGCGACAATAAGTGGGGTAGAGGCGGCTTATCAATCTTTAAAGCGTCAAGGAAAGTTGGATAAGGAAATAAAGTTCGTTGCTTTTGGTGGCGACGGAGGAACTTATGATATCGGATTTCAGTCTCTTTCGGGAGCGATGGAACGCGGGCACGATATGGTTTATGTCTGTTATGACAATGAGGCTTATATGAACACCGGAATTCAGCGTTCGAGTTCGACTCCAAGGGGCGCGTGGACCACTACTTCCCAAGTGGGAAAAGCTGAACCAGGTAAGAAGCAAAACCGTAAGAATTTAACCGCTTGTATCGCTGCTCATGATATTCCTTACGTAGCCCAATCCTCTCCTTCTTCTTGGAAGGACTTGGTGAAGAAATCAACAAAAGCTTTTGATATTAAAGGGCCGGCTTTCTTAAATGTAATCGCTCCTTGTCCACGTGGGTGGCGGCATCCTTCTGACCAGGCTCTTAGAATAGCAAAACTTGCCGTCGAAACATGCTTCTGGCCTCTCTACGAAGTTGAGGATGGCGAGTGGAAGTTAAATTATAAACCTAAGGAGAAAAAACCTTTGGCCGAGTGGCTCAAGACCCAAGGGAGATTTAAGCATCTCTTTAAACCGGAAAATGAGCATATTATCGAGGAACTTCAGGCTAAAGTAGATAAAGACTGGGAAAGACTTCTTAAGCTTTGCGGAGAAGCATAAGATATTGTTACATAAAAATATTAAACAAAACCCTCGTTCCTTAGGACGGGGGTTTTCTTATTCAAAAGACAAATTTTGCTGAGTAATTAAATTATGTTTAAATTGTAAGAGAAAGAATTCTTACCAGAGAGTACTTTTACGCTGACCGTTGTTAAAACATACCAATTAACCAGGATATTATCGTATTAACGTTAATACGATAATGGTTGACCGTAAAATGTTTACAGACAATCGGCTAGTGGATCTCTTTTAAATAATTTTCTCTTGGTTAGCTTTGGCGATTTAAGCGAGAGGCTTAAGCTTGTTGCCGATTGCCACACTTTTTTAATCTTCCGATTAAGTAATTAAGTAAAGTTGTTTTGCCCCTTACAAGTTGTTAGAATAGGATAAATCTTTAAGTGAGGTTGTTCTTTGGGCATAATTGTTCAGAAATATGGTGGAAGCTCGGTTGCTGATATCGAGCGGATAAAAGATGTAGCCAAACGTATAGTTAAAACCAAAAACCAGGGTAATTCCGTGGTTGTTGTCGTATCTGCTTTGGGAGATACTACTGATAATCTTTTGGAAATGGCTTACAAGATGACCTCTTTGCCCCCCGAGAGGGAGCTTGATATGCTTTTGGCGACGGGGGAGCAGGTGTCGGTCGCGCTTCTAAGTATGGCCATTCACTCTTTGGGGCACGAGGCTATTTCTTTTACCGGGCAGCAGGTTGGTATTGTTACCGATGCGGTTCACACCAAGGCAAAAATCTTAGACATTCACTCTGAGCGCATTTTAAGTGCAATTGAAGAGGGCAAAATAGTTATCGTTGCCGGTTTTCAAGGAGTAACTGGAGATAATGATATAACTACTTTGGGTCGGGGTGGTTCAGATACTACGGCTGTTGCTCTTGCGGCAAAACTTAAAGCGGATATCTGTGAGATATATACTGATGTTGATGGAGTCTATACTGCTGATCCGCACATTGCCCCGAGTGCTTCCAAGATTGCCGAGATATCTTTTGATGAAATGCTGGAGATGGCGGCAACCGGAGCAAAAGTTTTGCAGGCAAGATCCGTAGAGTTTGGTCGAAATCACGGTGTAGCTATACATGTCCGCTCGAGCTTTTCGGATGAGCCCGGCACATTAATTGAGGAGGCAGGTAAAATCATGGAGAAAGCCATAATAAGCGGAGTTACACACGATGTTGATGAAGCTAAAATTACAATTTTGGGCGTTCCCGACAGGCCGGGCATTGCTGCGAAAGTTTTTAGGACTTTAGCAGATGCCAATGTAAACGTCGATATGATTATTCAAAATGTTAGCGAAAAGGGTTGCGCGGACATATCCTTTACTGTTGTAAAAGATGATTTAGACAGGGCGAAAGATGTAGTTGATAAAATAACTGTCGAGCTTAAAGCGAGAGGCTCAACATGTGATGAAGGAATAGCGAAAATTTCCTTAATTGGGGCTGGTATGAAAACACACCCTGGAGTTGCTGCTGATATGTTCTCGGTTTTGGCCGAGAACAATATAAACATTGAGATGATAAGCACATCTTCGATTAAGATATCGTGTGTTATCAGTGAGAAAGATGTGGAGTCGGCCGTAAAAGCTCTGCATGAGAAGTTTGGCCTGGGCAGCAATAAAGGGTAATGAGTAGAGAGTATAATTAAATGAAAAATGGAGAATGAAAAAATAAAAACTAGAATTTTAAATTAAAAATGTCTTAAAAGATTTATATAATACCAATATCTGAAAACTTTTTAATTTAAAAAGGGCTAATAACTAAACCGGAGGCAAGAGAGAGTGAAAGAATATAATGTGGCGATAGTTGGAGCGACCGGTGCAGTGGGCGAGGAGATGCGCAGAGTGCTTGAACAGAGGAAGTTCCCTGTAAAAAAGCTTAAATTGCTTGCCTCAGCTAGGTCTGCGGGACGTCGCCTAACTTTTAAAAGAATGGGCGTAACGGTTGAAGAGTTAGCTGAGGATTCTTTCAAAGGGATTGACATCGCTTTATTTTCGGCAGGAGGCGCCATAAGCAAGAAATTCGCTTCTCATGCTGTAAAAGCAGGAGCGATTGTTATAGACAACAGTAGCGCTTTTCGAATGGATAAAGAAGTTCCTTTAGTGGTCCCGGAGGTAAATCCGGATGATGTGGGCGCTCACAATGGAATCATTGCTAATCCGAACTGTTCTACAATACAGATGGTCGTCGTGCTTAAACCCCTTTATAATAGGTCCAGAATTAAGCGAATAGTTGTCTCAACGTATCAAGCTGTATCGGGTACGGGCAAGAATGCTATCGAGGAGCTTTTGACTCAGTCAAAAAAGGTACTTTCGGGAGAGAACAAAGTAAAGGCAGATGTTTATCCTCATCAGATAGCCTTCAATGTGCTTCCCCATATCGATATTTTTTTGAAAAATGATTACACCAAAGAAGAGATGAAGATGGTAAACGAGACTCGAAAGATTATGGGGGATTCGGAAATTGGCATATCGGCAACGTGTGTTAGAGTCCCCATTTTAATATCCCATGCCGAGGCGGTAAATATTGAGACCGAAAAGAAAATTACTTCTGCGGAGGCAAAAAAAATATTAAAAAATGCTCCGGGTATTGAGGTTATCGATGAACCTGAAAAGTATGCTTATCCAACCCCAATTTTTGCTGCCGGTAAGGATGCGTGTTACGTTGGGCGTATCCGTGAGGATGAATCGATTAAAAATGGACTCAACCTTTGGATTGTGTCAGACAATCTGCGCAAGGGAGCTGCCCTGAATGCTGTTCAGATTGCAGAAGTTTTAATAGAACGTAAACTCCTTTAGTCTCTTTGGGGCCTGATTTATATGGAACACAGCGAAAGATTCCTTATAGCTGAACGAGCTGCTCGCCTAGGTATCTGTGGTAATTTGGGGTTGGCTTTCATAAAGTTATTTGCCGGAATCGTTGGCAAAAGCCAAGCAGTTGTAGCGGATGCGGTGAATTCGCTTGCGGATGTTGTTACGGATATTGTGACCATATTTAGCTTGAGGATTGCCAAAAAACCAATTGATACAAATCATCCCTATGGTCATGGTAAAGCGGAGGCGATTTCCGCGTTTCTCGTTGGTCTGTTTATCATGGGGACCGGCGCTTTTATCTTTTTTTCAGCGAGCCGCTCGATTTTCACCCGCTCGTATGTAAAACCTGAATTAATAGCGCTGTTTGCTGCCCTTTTAACCGTCTTAGTTAAAGAGGGGATGTTTCGTTATGTTTACAAGGTAGGCAGGGAGACAAACAGCCCCGCTGTGATGGCAAAGGCGCGAGACCATCGCTCAGATGTTTTGGCCTCTTTTTCGGTTATAGTTGGTGTAACTGCCGCAAGATTAGGTTATCCTATTTTTGACCCCATTGCTGCAGGTCTTGTCTCCTTTTTTATAATTAGAATTGGTTATTTTATATTACTAAATGCTTCTCATCAGCTTATGGATACCTTACCCGAGGAGCCAATTTTAAGAGAGATTACTTTGATTGCCGAGGAGATTGAAGGGGTTGAGCATGTGCACGAGGTTAAAGCGCGTTACGCCGGCCAATTTTTACTTGTGGACATAAAAATTGAAGCTGACCCAAAAATTACTGTTGCTAAGGGGCATGATATAGCGGTTGAAGTAAGACGAAGAATAATAAAAAGAATGAACAACGTTGCCGATGTATTGGTACACGTTAACCCGTATAGAGAACATTTACCACATAATCATCCAGGGACTACCGATTAATTATTTATAGAGCGCGGAAGGTGATGGGAGGCTTGAAATGTATATCGGTGTTATCGGTTCGGGGCAGTGCGATGGCGAGGTGGCTAAGATTGCCTATGAGGTTGGGGGGAATATAGCTAAGAGCGGCGCAATTCTTGTTTGTGGAGGACTAGGCGGGGTAATGGAGGCTGCTTGCAAGGGGGCTAAAGATGCAGGGGGTTTAACGGTTGGCATTTTACCCTCTAAGACCAGAAAATATGCGAATCCTTTCATTGATGTCGCTATTCCAACAGGGATGGCTGAGGCACGCAATGCGCTTGTGGTTGGCACTTCAGATGTAGTTATAGCTGTTGGGGGAGAGTTCGGTACTCTTTCGGAAATAGGGCTCGCCCTAAAGATGAAAAAGCCTGTCGTGGGGATAGACACCTGGGAACTGAGCAAAAAAGGGAAGCCCATCGAGTCAATTATTCTTGTAAGAGATCCCTCTGATGCAATCAAAGAAGCCCTTCGCTTTGCTCGCTGAGAATTAGTGTTTTAAATTGCCAGCTTAACTAATCTGCCTACCGGTCTGCCTGCTGGTAGGCACGGTGCCGCAGGTATTCAAGTCTCATTCACCCGCCTGCCTACGCCTATTATGCCGTTAGGCATTGGCGGGCAGGTTTAACGGTCGGCCGCACAGTCGCCTCATGAGCAACCCACTTGGGTTTTGAAAACCAAAATCAATAAAAAGTTTTTAATTTTCCTGGTAGCTTATGGCATATGGAAAAAACTATCCAACCAACTTTGAATAATTAGCTAGTTTTGGACTGATGGTAAATGGTTTGAGCTATCGGCTATCGAGGTCGTAAGGTCAAGCTATTTGGCTGATGGCTAGAGGTCAGAAGCTATTTTTATCATGGGTTATTTCCAGACCATTTCTTCGATGGTATACTGAGATTGGTTTCAAGGAGCGTCTTTGCGGTTGAAAGGGAACATATGAAGACGGTTGTAGATGTTCACAATGTTCTTGGTGAGAAGAATATTCCTCATGAAGTTATCCCTCTTTCATGCCCGACATCATCTGCTGAGAGGATGTCGGAAATACTGAATCTTTCTCCCTCTGCGGTCATCAAGTCCGTTCTTTTTATAATTGATGGCGGGCCATTGTTGGTGCTCTTATCCGCTAAAAAGAGAGTTTGTTACAAGAAGCTAAAGAGAGCTGTTGAGGCTTCAAGTCTAAGACTTGCAACTCCTCAAGAACTTGTAGATATTACGGGCTATATGCTCGGGGCAACGCCGCCAGTTGCTCACAAAGTCTCGATACGTACGATTATGGATGAGGAGTTAAATATGCAAAATGTCATTTATACTAGCGCGGGCGAGCTAAATACTGTTCTTAAAATGAGAGCTTCGGATTTGAAGGAAGCAGCATGCGCCGAGGCTTATAACTTAACGGAGGGTTAGGACTTCAGAAGTTTTTTAGAAACATTGATATTTTTTTTGGACTCACCATAATGCTGTGAAATTCGTTTATGTAGAGATGGTGAAAATTATTAAGGAAACATTATGGAACCCATAAAAGCCATAGAAAACCACCCCGACAAATGCAAGGAATGCTATAGTTGTATCCGTTCATGCCCTGTTAAGAGCATAAAGTTAAACGGTAATTGTGTCGAGGTTTTGGACGAAGCATGCGTATATTGCGGCGAATGTATAATAGCTTGTTCTCAAGGAGCGTTGACGTATAAGGACGACACTCAGAAGGTGTACAGTCTTGTTAATAAAAAAAAGAAGGCCATTGCAATTTTGTCTCCCGAATACCTTGCAGCTTTTCATCCGTTCGGTTCCACTGAAATTACGGCTGGTCTCATAAGGCTAGGGTTTGATGCTATCGAAGGCACTATTCTAGGGGAGGAACTTGTAGCTGCTGAATATATGAAAATTCTGAGCCAAGATGAAGATTTTCCGATAATTCGCTCCACTTGTCCCGTCGTCACAAACTTAGTAGAAAAGTACTTTCCTGATCTTATCCCCTGTCTCGTGCCTGTTGTGTCACCAATGGTTGCACAGGGACGCCTTTGTAAAGCGCTATATGAAGGAGCTTACACTGTCTATGTGACATCGTGTGTTGCCCAGAAGGCCGAGGCGATGGACGGACCCATCATGGATGCTATCGATACGGTAATAACCTTCTCTGAGTTAAAAAAGATGTTTGAGGAAAACGAGATTGACCTCAAATTATTATCCGAGGCAAGAATGGAGCCGGTTGAGCGTGTTTTGCGCGCGGATTCTTTGCCAGGGGGATTGCCTCGGCAATTTATGGCGAAAACGAGCACCATTAACCGTAAACTTAGGATAACTAGAAGTACGTGGGAAACTCAAACTCTAGCGGAAGCCTTAAGCAAAAACGAGGTTCGAGCGCATTTTGTGGATGCTTTAAGCTGTAAGGGTTGCATCGATGGCCCTGCAATGAGAAACGGTTTGGCCGATGGGAGAAGTTTATATCTCTTAAAGAATCAAATACAGCGAAGCTACAGAAAAGAGAGAAAGAAGATTGGGTGGCCCAGCTCTTCCGAGATATTTCCTAACTTACCCAAAATAGAGCTGAGAAGAACTTTCGCCAACAAAGCAATTTCCACGGCTTCTCCCACAAAAGAGGAGCTAAAAGGGTTGTTGGTGGAGGCGGATATTTTTACGCTTGAGGACGAGCTTAATTGTGGTGTTTGTGGGTACGGAACATGTGATGAAAACGCAAGTGCTATACACCGAGGAATGACCAATTGGAGCGCATGTTTTCCTCATCAGAAGAAGCTCATGGCTCAAGTAAAAGAAAAAGCGGAAAAGATATCCATGATAGATGCAATTACAGAGTTGCTCAATCATTATGGGTTTACTCGCACGCTTGAGAAAGAGATAAAGAGAGCCCAGCGTTATAGCTCGGAGTTATCCATTATAGTCTTCGATGTCGACCGGTTTAAGCTAATAAATGATACCTATGGACACGTAAGAGGAGACGAAGTCCTAAAATTGGTGGCAAAAATATTATGTGATAATTTACGTGAAGCCGATATTTCTGCTCGTCAAGGAGGAGATGAATTTGCGATAATTTTGCCACAGATTAGAAAGACGGAAGCTTTTGCAGTTGCGGAAAAGTTGCGTCACAAGACCGAAGAATTCAAATTCATTTTTGGGCAAAAACGTATTCCCATAACTTTAAGTCTCGGAGTCGCTGCTTTTTCCCGGGAGACGAATGACCCCTTGTTATTATTTGATATGGCGGATCAAGCTATGTATCAAGCCAAAAAAGGCGGACGTAACAGAACGTGTATCGCGAAGGATATTTGATAGTTGTTAGAAAATAATAAGCGAGATTATACAGCTTATAAGGATGACGTATACTGATTCTATGTCGAAGTAAACGAGGGCTATGAGTGAGCCACCAAAAAGTGTATATGTTTTAAGGTCTACCAAATTTAGCTTTCCAAAATTCAACGTGATTGCCACCAACATCCCAATTACCGATGCAACCACTCCTCCCAAAAAAGCTTGCAAAGAGTGCAATTTTCAAAACGTATCCCCCGGCACGTAGATATTAAATATTGTATAATAATGGTATTTAATACTTGAGGATAAAATATGGTTATTAAACATAAAGAGCATCTTGGGGCGGATAAATTTAAACGTCAGATGATACTGATGAGCATGTTCGTAGGATTTATCACCATGGTCTTTGGATGGATACTGTCTCGTTTCGGAGCAATCTCTGAAGGATGGGGCTTGATTTTATTAGGGCCGTTTGTGGCACTTGTGATATTCGTGGTTTTGAAGACATGGGTAGAGAAAGGCGAGTCCGAGCATTTTAAAGCTATATACTCACATCAGGTTTTTGAGATAGCAAATGCTACTTTGCCGTATCTTCGAACAGGTCTTAATGAAGAATCGGGAAGCGAAGTTGTGGCAATATTGAGGGGAAAAACCGACTCGATGGCCGTGGCACTTACGGATCTGACAGTGGTATTGGCTTTCTCCGGCGTAGGGGAGGATCACCACAAGACAGGTGGGCCGATTTTAACGGAGGCAACCAAAGAAGCTCTGGAACACAACGAAGTAAGAATCTTGGAGAGCAAAGAAGAGATAGGTTGCCCCGTTTCCGATTGCCCCTTAAGAGCAGCCATAGTCGTTCCTTTGGAGGTGAGCGGCAAGGCGGTTGGCACTTTAAAATTTTATTATCCTGATAAAGAAGAATTGACCGAGAGCAGAATAACACTTGCTGAAGGATTGGCCAAACTATTGAGTACCCAGCTTGAGCTCTCGGAAATCGACAGGCAAGAGAAACTTGCTTGTAATGCTGAACTTAAGGCGTTACAGGCTCAAATAAACCCGCATTTTCTTTTCAACACCCTAAACACTATTGCTAGTTTATGTAGAACCGACTCCAAAAAAGCCAGACGGCTCATAATCCAATTTGCTGATTTTTTTAGACAATCACTTAAACGGGAATCGGACTTGGTTACCTTGGAGGAAGAGATCGATTACGTTGACTCGTATTTGTTTTTCGAAAAGGCTAGGTTTGGAAAGAATCTCCAGGTGTTGGAAGATGTAGACAAAGAAGCCCTGGGGATTAAGATGCCGGCCCTAATTATACAGCCCCTAGTTGAAAATGCGATTAAACACGGAGGAACATCGGAGGGGCATATCAAAATAAGGGTAGTGGCGAAAATTCATAATTCAGAGATGACGGTTCAAGTATGCGATAATGGTAAAGGTATTAGCGAGGAAGATTTGAGTAGAGTTCTATCTCCGGGGTTTGGTAAGGGGATGGGGATAGGTTTAAGTAATGTAAATGAAAGGCTAAAAAATCTCTACGGCGAAGAGTATGCATTGGAAGTAATCAGCGCAGAGAATAAAGGTACTAAGGTTACGATGCGCATTCCCATAATGGGAGGGAAAAATGAAAATTAAAGCATTAATAGTTGACGATGAGGTGCCTGCTCGCTCAGAGCTCAGATATATGCTGCAAGAGATAAGCAATGTCGAGGTGGTTGGCGAAGCTACAAACGCGGATGAAGCAATCGAGCTCATAAAAGCATTAAGTTATGATGTGGTCTTCCTGGATATTCAGATGCAGGGGTTAACTGGTCTGCAAGTAGCCGAAATCATTAAGGAGCTTCCTTCATCGCCAGCGGTTGTCTTCGTTACCGCTTATGGAGAATATGCGGTAAAAGCATTTGAGCTCGATGCCCTCGATTATCTGGTTAAACCATTTGAGGAGAAGCGTCTTGTTCAAACCATAGAGAAAGTTTCTCGATATAAAGCGGACCCCAAAAGACTCGGGCACAAGAAGAAGGTCAAGGGGGAGAAGACGGGAGTGGATCTCTTGCCCGTGCAAGAGAAAGGGAAAATGATTCTACTGCCAATCAATGATATTGCTTATATACATGCTCAGAATGAGCGAATTTTTGTTCACGCGACGGGCGGTGTTTATCCTGCCTCTTCCAATTTGAAGGAATTGGAATCCCGTCTCTTGAGTAGGGGCTTCTTTAGAACTCACCGAAGTTATCTTGTCAATATACATAAAGCTAAAGAAATTATACCGATGTTTCATGGAAGTTTTATCTTGCGTCTTTCGGGAGAAATTGAAGTTCCGGTCAGTCGAAGAAAAGCTTCGGAGCTAAAATCAATTTTGGGTATGTAAGTTTAAAATCCATACCAGTGAATGCATTATTTGGCCACTTACCTTCAAATTTGTATCGTTGAGGGCAAAGTGGTTGTTATTTTTAAGAGGTCAAACTAAAATAATCTCATCTATAGTTACTTTTGTTTGCCAATTAAAGGGGGATTTATTGTGAAGAGCGATTTGGAAATTGCACAAGAAGCGAAACTTTGGCCAATTGAGAAAATTGCCAACAATCTTGGTTTAACAGAAGACGAAATTGAGCTATATGGTAAGTATAAAGCTAAAATAGATCTGGGTGTTTTGAGCAGATTAAAAAATAAGCCTAATGGTAAATATATTGATGTTACTGCCATTACACCAACCCCGTTAGGTGAAGGCAAGACGGTAACAACAATTGGGCTTTCTCTTGGGTTAAATGCGATTGGCAAGAAAGTAATGACATGCATAAGGCAACCCTCTCTGGGTCCCGTCTTTGGCATAAAAGGCGGAGCGGCTGGCGGTGGTTATTCTCAAGTTTTGCCTATGGAAGATTTCAATTTGCATTTTACGGGCGATGTTCATGCTGTAAGTCTCGCCAACAATTTGCTTGCTGCTTTTATTGATAATCATATTCTTAAGGGGAACAAGCTAAATATCGACCCGAACACCGTTAGTTGGAACAGAGTTGTTGATATAAGCGACAGAGCTTTGCGCAACATAGTTATCGGATTGGGCGGTAAAGTCAATGGTATCCCAAGAGAGGCCGGTTTCGACATTTCCGTTGCTTCTGAAGTAATGGCGATTTTGGCTCTTGCGAGCGACTTGAAGGATTTACGGGAGCGCTTAGGCAGGATAGTTGTTGCCTTCACTCACGATGGCAAACCCGTGACGGCCGAGGAGCTAAAGTGTGCCGGTGCAATGGCCGTTCTAATGAAAGATGCAATAAAACCAACCCTTATTCAAACGACAGAAAATACTCCGTGTCTTGTGCATGCTGGACCTTTTGCCAACATTGCTCATGGCAACAACTCAATAATTGCTGATAAAATTGCTTTAAAACTTGCAGATTACGTGGTCACAGAAAGCGGCTTTGGGGCTGATTGCGGAGCTGAAAAATTTATGAATATCAAGTGTCGTATAAGTGGCTTAAAGCCGAACTGCGTGGTAGTTGTTGCTACAGTTCGGGCGCTCAAAATGCACAGCGGCAGATTTACGGTAGTTGCCGGAAGGCCGCTTGACCCGGCTCTAATCAGAGAAGATTTGGACTCTCTCTCCAAGGGTATTGAGAATTTAGAAGCACACATCGAGAATTTAAAGAATTTTGGGGTGCCGATAGTTGTCGCTGTCAATAAATTTGTAACTGATACTGAGAAAGAAATAAATTTGATACGCGAGCGAGCGGTAACTGCCGGGGCCGAGGATGCTGTTAAAAGTGAAGTTTGGGCTAAAGGTGGAGAGGGCGGAAAAGAGCTTGCGGGAGCGGTTGCAAAAGCTTGTGAAAAGCCATCGAACTTTAAGTTTCTTTATCCTGACGATGTCTCAATTAAAGAGAAGATTGAAACTATTGCAACTAAAATATATGGTGCGGATGGAGTCGATTTTTCTCCTGTTGCAGAAAAGAAAATTAAACTATATGCCGAATATGGATGGGACAAGTTCCCAATTTGTATGGCTAAAACACACCTTTCGCTATCTCATGATCCCATGTTAAAAGGAAGGCCGCGCAACTTTCGTTTACCTGTCCGGGATATTCGTCCATCGGTTGGTGCTGGTTTCTTGTATCCGTTGTGTGGTGATATGAGGACGATGCCGGGGCTCCCTTCTGTGCCCGCTGGAACAAAAATTGATATCGATGAGAACGGCAAAATAGTTGGTTTATTCTAGAAGGAAAAGGGTGTTTAAATGAAGTGTAAAGTAACCTTCTATCCGGATAATAGGCAAGTTGAAGTGGAAGAAGGAGAAAATCTCTTGCGTGCCGCAATGGCTGCTGAGGTTTGCATAAGCGCTTCCTGTGGTGGAGATGGAACCTGTGGAAAATGTCGGATGATTATAGAGAAGGGTATCGTTGAGCAGCGATCGACTAGCAGATTGACAACTGAAGAAATTGAGCAGGGCTATGTGCTTGCCTGTCTCTCGACAGTTAAGAGCGATTTGGAGGTAAAGATTCCGCCTGAATCTCGCTTGGGGGAATTTATCGAAAGAGAAAAAGCTCCCACCTCACACATGTTATCTGCGCGGAGTTGGGAAGAGCATCTCTCGAGTTGGAAGAAGCGCCCCCAAGTTCAAAAACTTTATATTGAGATGTCTCCGCCTACCTTAGATGATAATGCGGACGATTTGCGAAGAATAAAGCGCACTCTAAGCAAAACTCACGGTTTAAAAGAGAAAATGGATATCGATCTCTCGGTCTCAAAGTATATGGCTCGGGTTCTCAGGGAGGCAAGTTGGCGAGTCACGGTAACTTTAGTTGAGTCTGATTCCCATGCTAAGATTGTCAAAGTTGAAGCCGGGGATACCACTGGGAAAAACTATGTTGTAGCTGTAGATATTGGGACAACCACCGTCGGTGCCCGTTTAATAAATTTAAGCGAGCGAGTGGCTGTGGCCCAGGGTTCCGATTATAACGCTCAAGCCAGCTGTGGAGCAGATGTAATTTCAAGGATGATCTTTTCTTGTAAAAAAGACGGGCTTGTTAAATTGCAATCGTTGATTGTAAACACGATAAGCGAGCTTATAGCGAAGTTGGTGAGTAAAGCAGGAATTGAACTTTCCGATATTTCTTGTTTAATTCTAGCCGGCAATACAATTATGACTCACCTGCTTTTTGGATTAAGCCCCAAATATATAAGAGAAGCTCCCTATGTTCCTACTGCGACGAATTTTCCCTGGATTAAAACGAAAGACTTCGGGATGAATATTCTTGAAGAGGTCTATGCTTATTGTTTCCCTTGTGTTGCCAGTTATATTGGTGGGGATGTGGTCGCTGGCGTTATTGCCTCGGGGATGTCTCGTTCAAATAAGCTAACGTTATTTATAGATGTTGGGACTAACGGGGAGATTGTTTTGGGGAATGCTGATTGGTTGCTTGCTTGCTCTTGTTCGGCTGGCCCTGCTTTTGAGGGAGGCGGTGTCAAACATGGCATGAGAGCGACTAAGGGGGCTATCGAGCAGATTCGTATTGACAAGGATACTTATGAACCAATGATTTTAACTATTGGGCAAACAAAGCCCGCCGGTATTTGCGGGTCCGGTCTCATTGATGTTTTAGCCGAGATGTTCTTAAACAAGGTGGTGGATCAGAGGGGCAAAATAAATATGAACATTGATTGTCCGAGAGTTAGAAAAGGGAAGCATTGTCCCGAGTATGTTTTAGTATGGGCTAATGAAACCGCTAATGGCAAGGACATAGTAGTTACAGAAGTAGATATTGATAATTTAATAAGAGCAAAAGCGGCTGTTTTCGCCGGGATAAGTGTTTTATTAGAGAACGCCAGCGTAAATGTATCAGATATTGAAGAGATTTTTATTGCCGGCGCCTTTGGCAACTATCTTGAAATTGAACGGGTTCAAATAATAGGTCTTTTGCCTGAATGTCCGTTTGAGAAGGTGAAGTTTGTAGGCAACGGTTCTCTTGCAGGGGCAAGCCTCGGTTCATTGTCGAAAGAAATTTTATTGGAGGCGGAAGAGGTGGCCGAGAAGATGGCTTATGTGGAGTTAAGCGCCGATGCTAAGTTTATGGATAAATATATTTCGGCTTTATTTTTGCCTCACACGAATGTAGAGCTGTTTCCGACGGTGATGAGAGAGTTGAAAAATAAGTAACAAGTGGTGAACTTGATGGCTTTTACGATAGCGGTTGCGGGCAAGGGCGGTACAGGAAAGACGACCATAAGTGCCTTGATAATTAAATACTTACTTGAAAAGAAAATGACTCCGATTCTTGCGGTGGACGCTGATGCTAACTCCAATTTGAATGAAGTTTTAGGTGTTAAGGTGGTAGATTCCATCGGTGGGGTAAGAGAAGAGATAACCAAGAACGTTAGCTCAATCCCGTCCGGGATGTCCAAAGATGCTTATCTGGAGCTTAAAATCCAAGAAATTTTGGTTGAGGCATCAGGATTTGATTTGTTGACCATGGGTAGGCCCGAAGGGCCCGGTTGCTACTGTTATGTAAATAATATTTTACGGAGATATATGGACATACTGGCGAAAAATTATCGTTATGTGATTATGGACAATGAAGCCGGAATGGAACATTTAAGTAGGAGAACGACTTATGGGGTGGAGCGTCTTTTATTAATATCGGATACAAGCCCTCGAGGCATTTGGGCAGCCGCCAGAATTAGAGATTTAGTCAAAGAGCTTGAGCTTAAAGTCGAAGAAACATATTTGATAATAAATCGTGTTCCCAAAGAAGGGCTGAGTCCCATTTTAAAGGAGGAGATAGATAAGTTGAACCTTAATCTTCTGGGGACCCTTCCATTAGACGAGCAGATTTTAGAGATGGATTTGAAGAAAAGACCGATTTTGGAATTGCCCGGTGACTCTTGTGCTTTTCGAGCAATTTCTGGGCTCATTGAGAAGCTTAATCTTTAAACTCGAAAGGAGTAAATAGATGTCAGCAAAGATTATTGATGGGAAGGCAATTGCTGCCTCGCTTCGTCAAGAGATGACAGAAGAGGTAGCACAGCTAAAGAAAGAAGGTATCGTGCCGGGGTTGGCGGTTGTTATTGTCGGAGATGATCCTGCTTCTAAAGTTTATGTTGGGCAAAAAGAGAAAGGCTGTGCTCAAACTGGCATTTACTCGGAGAAATACGTTTTGCCCGCGGATGTTTCCGAGGAAGAATTGCTGGTTTTGGTCAATAAATTAAATGTGGACGACAAGATAAATGGAATATTGGCGCAACTCCCTTTGCCCAAGCAAATTAATGAAAAAAAGGTCCTTTATGCCATAAATCCTGCTAAAGATGTGGATGGTTTTCATCCGGAAAATATCGGAAAGCTAGTTATAGGAGAAGAGACATTTCTTCCTTGTACGCCGCACGGAATAATGATCTTACTTGAGCGTGCGGGAATAGATTTGAAGGGGAAAGAAGCTGTGGTTGTTGGAAGGAGCAACATTGTTGGAAAACCGATTTCACTCATGTTGTTATCGAAGAGCGCGACAGTTACCATCTGCCATTCAAAGACCAAAGACTTAAGTTTCCACACCAAAAGAGCAGACGTGCTGGTGGCCGCAGTGGGCAAACCGAAAATGATTAAAGGCGAGATGATAAAAGAAGGCGCTGTTGTAATCGATGTCGGGGTAAATCGGCTTGAGAACGGGAAGCTTGCGGGAGATGTTGATTTTGAAAGCGTGAGCGTGAAGGCTTCGGCCATTACTCCCGTCCCCGGTGGAGTTGGCCCGATGACCATAACGATGCTCTTAAAAAATACGATTAAAGCAGCTAGAATGCAGGCATAAAGTTGTAGAGAGATATAAGGAAAAAATTTGGTTTTGGAAGGAGATACAAAATGGCATTTCAGGCACCAGTGGATACATATCAAGGAAAGGTTCGCGAGGTTGCTGTGGGTAAAGAAAGCAACCAGGTTGTGGTCGGCGGAGAGGCCACACTTCCATTTCACTTTTTTGAAGGTGAGATGCCAAGAAGACCGGTTATAGCTATGGAGGTTTATGATATAGCTCCAGATAATTGGCCAGGTGCTGTTCTTAAACCATTCAAGGATGTATTGAATGACCCCGTTGCTTGGGCCAAAAAGTGCCAGGATGAGTATGGGGCGGATATGATTTTATTGCGGCTTGTTAGCACCGATCCAAATGGCGAGAATAAGGATCCCGCAAAAGCTGCCGAGATGGCCAAGGCGATTCTGGAAGTAGTATCTGTTCCGGTATGTGTCTATGGAAGCGGTAACGTTGAGAGTGACGGAGAGGTTTTAAAGAAAGTTGCCGAGGTTGCAGAAGGGCAGAGAGTTATATTGGGCCCATCTCAGGAAGACAACTACAAATCAATAACGGCTGCGGCCATTGGTTACAAACACAATGTTTCAGGGCTTTCCCCAATTGATGTAAATATGGCCAAGCAGTTAAATATATTGATGACTCAGCTAGGCTTGGACGCTGATAGATTGGTGATGGACCCAAGCGGTGCGGCCTTAGGTTATGGATTGGAGTATGTCTACTCAATCATCGAGAGATTAAGACTCGCAGCTCTTCAACAGAATGATGAGATGACTCAAATGCCGACGTTATGCGATTTTGGCAGAGAAGTTTGGAAAACCAAAGAAGTGAAAACAGAAGATGATTCAAACTGGGGAGATCCCGAAAAGAGGGGGATTCTCTGGGAGTTTATGACCGCGGTTAGCATGTTAATAGCTGGGGGCGATATCTTAGTTATGAGGCATCCTGAAGCTGTTAAATTAACAAAAAGGTTCATTGATGAGTTAATGGGCTAGTTTGGAGGAAGCGTAATGTCTAATTGCGTTTGCGGTACAAAAAAAGAGGAGACGAAGATTCAAATAGATGCCAACCGTATTTTTGAGTTGCTGGAAAAGCATGAGGGCAAAAGGGGAGTGCTTGTGCACGCCCTTCAGGATATTCAAAAGGAATTTAGTTTTTTGCCTGAAGAAGCATTCAGGATTATTGCCGAGAAACTTGATCTCCCCCTAGCCCATGTTTACGGAGTCGCTTCATTTTATGCACACTTTTATTTCACTCCTCGAGGCAAAAACGTAATTAAAGTTTGCACGGGTACTGCCTGTCACGTTCGTGGTTCAAAAGTAATTCTTGATGGGCTGGAAGAAGAGCTTGGCATAGAAGCCGGTGAAACGACCGATGACTTTGAGTTCACGCTTGAAACAGTGAGTTGTGTGGGGTGTTGCGCACTTGCCCCCGTTGTGGTGGTAAACGAGAATGTTTCAAAGGAAAGAAATCCAAAAAAGATAATCGCTACCCTTAAAAATAAAGGGGAAGAGGATGATGAGTAGACTCAAAAAGACTAAAGAGCTAGGTGTCTTAAGAGAGAAGATATGTAGTGAACGGGCTAAACAAAAAAAGAAAATAATTCGAGTCTGTAGTGGGACTGGGTGTCGCGCTTCCGGTGCGCAAGAGGTTGTGGAAGCTTTTAAAGCGGAAGCTATAAAACAAGGCATTGATTTTGAGATAAGGCCTACGGGCTGTCAGGGTTTGTGCGAGAAGGGTCCCATTGTAATCGTAGAGCCGTTGGATGTCTTTTATCAAAAGGTCGATCCGTTCGATACAGCAAAAATAATTGATCTCACCGTAAATCGTGGCAAGGTTATCGACCGACTACAGGTGGTTGACCCCATCACCGGAGAACTTGCTGTTAAGGAGGAAGAAATTCTATTTTACGGCAAACAACAGCGCATAGTTTTAAGAAATTGTGGCCATATTGATCCCACCAGTATGGATGATTATATCACGGTTGGTGGTTATGGAGCGCTGGCAAAGGTGCTAAATGATATGGCTCCCGATGAAGTTATAGAAAAGATTAAGAAATCCAACCTGAGGGGTCGAGGTGGAGCGGGTTTCCCGACGGGAAGAAAGTGGGAGGGAGGCCGAAAAACAGAGAGCGACGTGAAGTACATCGTTTGCAACGGCGACGAAGGTGACCCTGGTGCTTTCATGGATAGAAGCGTTTTGGAAGGTGACCCTCATTCTGTCATCGAAGGCATGATAATAGGAGCCTATGCTCTGGGCAATTGCAAAGAGGGGTTTATATATGTAAGACAAGAATATCCCTTGGCGGTTAAGAATCTAACGATAGCTATTAACCAAGCAAGGGAACTTGGTCTTTTGGGTGAGAACATACTCGGAAGTGGTTTTGATTTCGATTTGGAAATAAAACGTGGAGCGGGTGCTTTTATATGTGGAGAATCCACCGCGCTGATGTTTTCTGTTGAAGGCAAGAGGGGCATGCCTCGAACGACACCTCCTCGTTCGGTGGAGAAGGGTCTCTGGGGTAAGCCGACGGTCTTAAATAACGTCGAGACCCTTGCGAATATTCCTCCGATATTGGTCAAGGGGGCTAAATGGTATACCTCCATTGGCACGAAGAGCTCCCCGGGAACAAAAATATTTGCTCTTACCGGGAAGGTTAAAAACACGGGGCTAATCGAAGTCCCGATGGGGATCACCATTCGAGAAATTGTCTACGATATAGGCGGTGGGATTTTAGGAGACAAAGAGTTTAAAGCTGTTCAGATAGGAGGGCCTAGTGGCGGTTGTATTCCAAAAGAATATCTGGATTTGCCCGTTGACTTTGATTCATTAAATGAGGTTGGAGCCATGATGGGTTCCGGAGGGCTTGTCGTGATGGATGAGTCCGATTGCATGGTAGAAATTTCCAGATATTTTCTCTCTTTCACTCAGGTGGAGTCCTGCGGGAAGTGTCCGCCTTGCAGAATTGGGACGTATGAGATGCTCAAGATTTTGGAGAGAATTGTTGAGGGGAAGGGCGAAGAGGGAGATATTGAACGCCTGGAAAGTATTAGCAGACATATTCAAGAAACAGCCCTTTGTGGTTTGGGCAAAAGTGCGCCCAACCCTGTGCTCTCTACCATCAGATATTTTAGAGATGAGTACGAGGCGCATATCAGGGATAAGTATTGTCCGGCCGGAGCGTGCGTCGCGCTCGGTCGATATAGGATAATCGAGGAGGAATGTCTTCTCTGTGGTCTTTGTAAGGAAGTGTGTTCTTATGAGGCAGTTGTGGAAGAGCGCAGTAGATTCTACATTGATGAGTCATATTGCGAAAAATGCGGGGCTTGTATTGGTGTGTGCCCGACCGGTTGTGTCGTCAGGGAATTTGAACGAAAGACCGCATCTACTGCATCCAACCTGCCTACCGGCAAGCAGGGGGTGGCCACATGAGTAGCGAGGGTTGTTCCGTTCTAATAACGCTCGAATTTTTCAAGGGATTTGCCAAGGATAAGATGTGTGGCAAATGTTTGCCTTGCATGCTTGGCACAACTCGGATAATCGATGTCTTGGAACGAATCACAAAAAGTGAGGGTGAAGAGAGAGATATGGTTGTTCTAGAAAAAACATCTTCCAACATCATTGATACCGCTCGATGTAAGCTTGGCAAGGACGCGGCAAATTTTTTACAGGACTCTTTGACTTCTTCTAGAGATGAATATGAAGAGCACATAAAAGATGGTCACTGTTCTCATAACTCCTGTGAACTTCTCATTAATTACTGGATAGATCCGGAGAAATGTGTGATGTGTGATGCTTGCAAAAAAGTCTGTCCCGAGGATGCAATTGTGGGAGAGAAGCTGGTTCCCTATCTTTCAGACAATAACCCCTATTACGTTAGAGATAAAAAATGCACCAAGTGCGGGCAATGTTTAACCGTTTGTGAAGTTGGTGCAATAGAAATTGTATAGCCAAAGGAGGAGAGGAATTGAGTGAGCAAGTCACCGTAACGATAAATGGAAAAGAAGTAAAAGTTTCCGAAGGAACGCTTATTATTCAGGCGGCCAAGATGGCAGGGATTGACATACCCCATCTTTGTTACTGTGAATGCCTGCCTAGCACGGGCTCGTGTAGGGTTTGTTTAGTCGAAGTTGAGGGAGCAAAAGGGCTCGTGGCCTCATGTACTCGAAAAGTTAAGAATGGAATGGTGATTAATACCAATACAGAAAAGGTTCGGGAAGCGAGACGTTTTGTTCTGGAGCTAATACTTTCAAATCACTCTGGCGATTGTATGAGTTGCGATAAAAACGGTGCTTGTGAGCTTCAGAAATACGCTTACGAGCTTGGCATTGAGAAAACAAGTTTCTCGATGAAAGATCCCGGTTATGAGATAGATAAAAGCAATCCTTTTATAGAGAGGAATTACAATCTCTGTATTTTGTGCGGACGGTGTGTGGGAATCTGCAAAACGCAGGGGGCGGATATCATAGATTTTATAAAGCGAGGCATGATTACCAAGGTGGCAACACCGTTGGATAAGCCCTTGCAGGAATCGGGCTGTGATTTTTGTGGAAGCTGTCTTGCGGTTTGTCCCGTTGGCGCGTTACTCGAGGTCGACAGGCGTTTTCGTGGGCGAGAATGGGAGATGGAAGAGACCAAAACGGTCTGTTCCTATTGTGGCTGTGGTTGTGACCTCGTATTTGGCATCGTGGATGGGCAGATTATGAGAACAACCGGCGAGAGCCCCGGAGACTTTCTCTGTGCAAAGGGTAGATTTGGATGGGATTTTGTGGAAAACCCTAAGCGAATTATAAAACCTTTGATTAAAAAGGACGGAATTTTAACTGAGAGTACTTACGAAGAGGCCATTAAGTTTGCGGCAGAGCGTCTTCTTGATATAAAGAAAGCTCATGGGGCAAATAGCATTGGCGGCTTTATCGGCGCAGGGAATACAAACGAGGTTGCTTACTTATTCCAAAAGTTTTTAAGGGCCGGTATCGGGACGAACAACATCGATAGCTCCGCCAGGCTTCTCGGTTTCCCCGCTTTGATTGATTTATATGAAGCGCTGGGAGATGGAGCTGTTGTTTCAATGGAAGATATTGAGGAAGTCGATACTCTCTTGCTCGTGAACGCGGATGTTACAGTGGCCTATCCTCGTGTGGGTGTGGCCGTAAAAAGAGCGCTTTCAAGCGGAGCAAAGCTGGTAGTTGTAGATGCCGGAAGGACAAAAATTTCCGAGAAAGCCGATATATATATTCAGTCAAAGGCCGGCTCCGACGAGTTTATTTTAAGCGGGCTTTTGAAAGAGTTACTTGACGGTAAAGTTTACGATGAAGAATTTGCCAAGAAATGCGGGAAATTTGAGGATTTAAAGAAGTCTCTTGGTAAATTAAAGATGGAAATGGTAGAAAAAGAGTCGGGAATTTCTAAAGATGTTTTAAAGAGAGCCGCAAAGCTCTATGGCGAAGGAAAAAAGACGGTTATAGTCTTTGGGGCTGAGACGGTAAGCCCTCAAACCATGGAATTGATTGCCAATATCTCTCTTTTAACAGGTAAAACTAGAGCGAGCGTTCTCCCGTGCCTCCTCTCTTCTAATCTGCGGGGCACGGTTTACATGGGAGCTTTGGCCGAATTTTATCCGGGTGTAAGAAAAATAGATGAAGCCAGGAACGATTTTGAGAAGACTTGGGGAGTTAAACTTCCTAAAAAGGCCGGACTTTCTATTAAGGAAATGTTGGACGGAATGGGCTCATCTATTCTTGGGATGTATATAGTTGGAGCGGATCCGGTTACTCAATTTCCTAACTCTTCCAGTGTGGCCAAGTCGCTCTCATCCTTAGACTTCCTGGTGGCCCAAGATACTTTTTTGACGGAAACCGCAAAGTTGGCCGATGTTGTGTTGCCAGGGATAACTTTAGCCGAGAGCAATGGAACCATTGTTAATATGGAATATCGAACGAAAGAGGTTAGGGCAGTTATTGAACCTTTGGCCGAAACTGATTGGAAGACGGTAACCGCTTTGTCTAAAAGAATGAATTATACTATGGGCTACTCTTCTGAAAAGGAGATTGCCAAGGAAATAAAGTCTCTGGTTTTCGTTCCAAAGAAAATCGAAAGAGATACATATAGCTTTATCTTAGTGGAACCCAAGGTTTCTGGTGAAGAGCCCGATAAAAAATATCCTTATACTTTAATTGTTGGAGAAACAACATTTGGGTTTTATGATGGGATTAGAACAAAAAATTCCAAACTATCCAGGCTTGAACCGAATGCGGGAGATTATGTCATTTTCAACTCAGAGGATGCTACGTCTTTGAAAATCGAGGATGGTTGCGAGGTCACGGTTAAGTCGAGACGGGGCAAGGTTACAACCTCGGCGAAGATACTTGATTTCTTACCCAAGGGGATGTTTTTTATGCCCAGTTGCCACGATAAACGGGGTATTCTAGCAAGCGATAGCATAGATTCAAAATTAAAGAGTCCGCAACACCGGCTCATTGCCGTAAGTATTTCAAAAGGAGGAGCCAACAAATGAAAAAGCAAAGCAAAAACGGAGAAAGCAAGTTTTACCCTGCGGCAAGCACACAAACCAGCTGTACGGCAAGTGCTAAAATGATAGATAAGGCCAAAAAGGATGGGGCAGAGACTGCTTTTGAAAGAGTTGCCTCTCTAAAGTCCTGTTCGTTTGGCTCGGGCGGAACGTGTTGCAAAATATGTTCAATGGGTCCTTGTAGGGTGACCGAGACGAGGACGGGAGTCTGCGGTGCCACCGCTTCTACAGTAGCGGCCAGAAACTTTGCTCGAATGATAGCCGCCGGCGCGGCCGCGCATTCGGATCATGCAAGAGAGGTTATATTTACCTTTATCGCTACGGCGAAGGGTGAAGCACCCGGTTATGAGATAAAAAATGAGACGAAGCTGCATGCTTTGGCTAAAGTTTTTGATATCAATATAGAGGGTAAGGATAAAAATCAGATAGCTCTGGAGCTGGGCGAGAAAGCTCTTGCCGAGATGGGTAAGCAGCAAGGTGAAACAACTCTTGTAAAACAAGCTCCGGAGAAGAGGCAGGAGCGCTGGAGAAGAGAAGGCATATCTCCTCGCGGGGTGGACCGCGAGATAGTAGAAACAATGCATCGAACCCACATGGGAGTCGATCAGGATTATAAGAACATCCTGCTTCATGGCTGTCGAACTTCTTTGGCCGATGGTTGGGGCGGTTCTATGATGGCGACAGAACTACAGGATATCCTCTTTGGTATTCCCACTCCGGTCAGGTCAAAGGTAAACTTAGGAGTTCTTAAGGAGAATCAAGTTAATCTAATAGTTCACGGTCATGAACCGTTACTTTCTGAGATGATTGTCGCGGCGGCGAGGGACCCCGAGCTGATTAAAGAAGCTAAAAAGGCGGGCGCCAAGGGCATAAATATTGCCGGCATATGTTGCACGGCAAATGAGCTTTTGATGCGAAAAGGTATTCCAGTAGCCGGTAACTTTCTCCAACAAGAGCTGGCTATCTGTACTGGTGCGGTCGATGCCATGGTTGTTGATGTTCAATGCATCATGCAGTCGTTACCCACCGTGGCTAAATGTTATCACACTGAGGTAATCACTACCTCGGCGAAGGGAAAAATTTTGGGTGCCACACATATGGAATTTGATCATCACAAGGCGCCGGAGGTGGCAAAAGACATTGTCAGGCGAGCAATTAAAAATTATTCCAAGAGAGGCAAGGTTGATATCCCCAAGGAAGTAATCGAGCTTGTTGCGGGTTTTTCTCATGAGACCATAAAGTATTTGCTTGGTGGACGGTTCCGCGCCTCTTACAGGCCGTTAAACGATAATATAATTAACGGCAGAATTAGGGGTGTTGTTGGTGTTGTGGGATGTAACAACCCTCGGGTTAAACACGATTACGTGCATACCACGGTGGTTAAAGAGCTCATCGCAAACAACGTGCTTGTTCTGGTGACCGGGTGCGCCGCGATAAGCTGCGCAAAAGAAGGATTGCTCATTCCCGAAGCCGCTGAGCTTGCGGGCGCCGGTTTGCGAGAGGTTTGCGAGGCAGTAGGTATTCCTCCCGTGCTTCATTGCGGTTCATGCGTGGACAACAGCCGAATCCTCATGGCCGCTTCGGAGATAGTTAAAGAGGGCGGTCTTGGTGAGGACTTAGATGAAATTCCAGCCGCGGGTTGCGCCCCCGAGTGGATGAGCGAGAAAGCCGTAGCCATTGGCCAGTATTTTGTTTCCAGTGGAGTTCCTGTTGGTTTTGGTGTCTCTTTTCCGACAACCAATAGCGAGGTGTTGTCCGATTATCTTTTTAAAGAGATTGAGGAGACGACGGGCGGCAAGTGGTTTTACGAGCCCAATCCCGTTGAGATGGCTAAGATATTAATTAAAAATATAGATAAGAAGAGAAAAGCTTTAGGGATAGATCGCGAGAAAGAAAGAGTGCTTTACGATATGGAAATGAGGAGGGATTTGGAAATTGTCTAAGATTATCGCTTCGGCTGCCATAAGGGGCGCCCATAAGATAGCTAAGAGGGCGGAAGAAAATCTTAAAGAAGCTTTAAAGAAACATGGACCCGATAAAAAAGTGGAGTTTCCAAACACGGGGTATTATTTGCCTGTAATTTATGGAATTACCGGAATGGCAGTTTCTACTCTTGGTGATATGGAGAAGGTTTTGGCATATTCCAAGAGTTTGCTCCCTTCTGTTCCATCGGAGAAAGTCTGGCTGCCGTATCTGGCTCCTGCTTTGGATGCCGGTATGGCAACGCTCTTTATGGATGAAATTATCGAGGCAATTAAGTATGTGGAGTCCCCTCCTTATACAATGTCATCGGAACCAACTGATGATAATCTTTGGTTGGGTGCGGCCGATGACGTCATAATGAGAGAAAGAGGCATCGAATTTGTTGATGGCTCAGCGCCCGGTTTTGCCGCATGCGTTGGAGCAGCTCCCACAAATGAAATAGCGGTAAAGATTGCTCGAGAGCTTCAGGAGAAAAATATTTACGTCTTCATGTCGGCTTCGGCTGATGGAAAAAGCATGGCCGAGCAACTCAAAGAAGAAGGTATCCAGATGGGTTGGGAAACCCGCCTCGTTCCCTTCGGCAAAGATATTACCGCGACCGTTTTTTCCGCGGGTTTTGCAACTCGGGCTGCGCTTTCTTTCGGTGGGGTTAAGCCCGGAGATTTTAGGAAAGTGTTGCTCTACAACAAGAACAGAATCTTTGCTTTCGTTCTGGCTTTGGGCGAAGTTGAAGATGAAAAATATGCTCAAGCGGTGGGAGCTGTAAATTATGGTTTTCCGACCATTGCCGATACTGATATTCCCCAGATTCTTCCAACAGGAATCTGTACTTACGAGCATGTTGTGTCAAATATTCCCCACGATAAATTAGTGGAAAGAGCAATTGAGGTAAGAGGGCTTAAGGTTCAGGTTACTAAGATTGATATACCCGTGGCCTACGGCTCTGCTTTTGAAGGAGAGAGAATTAGAGGGGAAGATACCTACGTAGAATTTGGTGGAACAAAGACACACGCCTTCGAATTCTTGAGGATGAAAGAGATGGATGAGGTGGAAAATGGCAAAATCGAGGTAGTTGGCAAAGATATAGATGATATCAAAGAAGGCGAAAGACTTCCCCTCGGCGTAGTGATAGATGTTGCTGGCAGAAAGATGCAAGAGGATTTTGAATCGGTTCTGGAGAGGCAAGTTCACCATATGATTAATGGTGCTGAGGGAATATTTCATATGGGTCAGCGTAACATCATATGGGTAAGAGTTAGCAAAAAGGCAAAGAATGCTGGTTTTAAATTTCATCACTTTGGAAAGATACTTATCGCAAAACTTGCCGCGGATTACCCCGCAATTGTGGATAAGGCTCAAGTTACAATCTACACCGATCTTGAAAAGGTTGACCGGATGATGGAGGAAGCGAGAAAAACCTACCGTCACAGAGATGAAAGGGTGCGCGGTATGACCGATGAAAACGTTGATACCTTTTATTCCTGTACCTTATGTCAGAGTTTTGCTCCGAACCACGTCTGCATAATTACGCCTGAGAGACTGGGTCTTTGTGGGGCGTATAACTGGCTTGATGGCAAGGCAGCCTATGAAATCAATCCGACGGGGCCTAACCAGCCGGTTAAAAAAGGCGATACGATAGATGCGGTCAAAGGCCAGTGGAAAAATGTCAATGAGTTTGTCTTTGCAAAATCCAATCAGTCTCTTGAGCGCTTTAACGCCTATTCTATGATGGAAGACCCGATGACCTCGTGTGGTTGTTTTGAGTGTGTGGTCGCGGTTCTTCCGATGACAAACGGAGTAATGATAGTAAATAGGGAGTTTCCCGAGATGACTCCTTGCGGGATGAAATTTTCGACCCTCGCCGGTACGGTCGGCGGCGGTGTTCAGCTACCCGGATTCATCGGTATAGGTCGCCAGTATATTACCAGCAAGAAGTTTATATCCGCCGATGGTGGCTTAAAGAGACTCGTTTGGATGCCCAAAGAGTTGAAAGACACTCTTCGTTCAGAGCTTCAAAAACGTGCGGAAGAAGAGGGCGTTTCTGACTTTGTTGACAAGATAGCTGATGAAACCGTGGCAACTACTGAAGAAGAGGTTATAGCTCATATGCAGAAAGTGAGTCATCCAGCTTTGGAGATGCCACCGATGTTCTAATCAGCCCCCAGCATCCAGTCACCAGGGGCCAGCAGTATTGCGTATCGCCTGGAAGCTGACGACTGATAGCTGGTAGCTAAAATCGACTGAAAGGAGATTTTTTTATATGGCGTTAACTGGACTTGATATTTACAAAAAACTACCTCAAAAAAATTGTGGCGAATGCGGGATACCTACCTGTCTTGCTTTTGCTATGAAACTTGTGGCAGGACAAGCGCAGCTGGATGCATGCCCTTACGTTTCAGAGGAAGCAAAGACTGAGCTAACCGAGGCTTCGGCCCCACCCATACGTCTTGTGACCATAGGTGTTGGGGATAAAGCTCTTAAAATTGGTGAGGAGGCGGTGCTCTTTCGTCACGAGAAGACTTTCTACCACCAACCGGGTCTGGCTGTTCTTGTAGATGATGGAATGGATAAGGCGAAAATTGATGAAAAATTTGCCCAGTTGAAGAACTCCCAATTTGAAAGGGTGGGCCAGTTTCTTCGAGCCGACTTGGTGGCTGTTAAGTCATCTTCAAATGATTCGACTAAGTTTACCGAGTTAGTTAAGGGAGCCGTGGAGACCGGTTTTCCTTTGGTGCTAATCACAGATAATCCTGAGATGATGAAAGCTGCTCTTTCTGTTTGTGCTCAAACTAAGCCACTTATTTATGCGGCCAATGAGAGCAATTTTGAGCAGATGACTGCTTTTGCCAAAGAAAGTAATTGTCCGCTGGCGGTTGTTGCCAAAGATCTGAGCATGCTTTCGGACTTAGTGGAAAAAGTAACCGCCAAGGGGATTAAAGATATAGTGTTAGACCCTGGCTCAAGGAATATAAGGGATAGCTTAAGGGATGCAACCTTCATAAGACGTGCGGCTCTTAAGAAAAAATACAAACCACTCGGTTACCCAATCATCACGTTTCCTTGCGAGATGTATGACGATCCTTACATGGAAGCGGTGGCCGCTGGCGTTGGCATAATGAAGTATGCGGGAGTTATTGTCGTAAGCGATCTTGAACCATGGAAGGCGTTTCCCTTATATGTTTTACGCCAAAATATCTATACCGATCCGCAGAAGCCAATGCAGGTTGATGAAGGGATTTATCCCGTCGGGGAGCCAGATGAAAATTCACCCGTGCTTCTTACTACAAACTTTTCCTTAACTTACTTCACCGTTTCAGGTGAAGTGGAGGCGAGTAAGATTCCGTCCTGGATTTGCATAATGGATGTGGAGGGACTATCAGTTTTAACTGCTTGGGCTGCTGGTAAGTTTATACCTGAAAATATTGGCCCATTCATGAAGCGTTGTGGAATTACCGACAAAGTTAAACATCGCAAGATGGTAATCCCGGGATATGTGGCTCAGATAAGTGGCGAGCTGGAAGAAGAACTTCCCGATTGGGAAATACAAGTTGGTCCGCGAGAAGCCGGGGACATACCATCTTATCTTAAAAACTGGAGCGCTTAATCCCAATAAATCTAAAAGGAATGGGCGACATGAACTCAAAAGAAGTGGCCATCATCGGCGGTGGTGTTGCTGGCATAAGCGCGGCTGTGGCTTTGACCGATATAGGTTTTATGGTTCACATAATTGAAAGAGATGTTCAGCTGGGTGGACATGCAACAAGTTTCGCTTGCAAAGCTACAGACAAGTGCAGTAAGTGCCTTGTATGTGTTGCCGATGAGCTCGTCTTAAAAGCTTCTCAACATCCTAAGATAAGGGTTTTAACCGGCTCTGAGGTGATGTCTTTTTCGGGTAAACCTGGAGATTTTGAACTGCGAATTTCTCAAGCTGGCGGAGAGGAGTCGCTCTTTAAAGAGTCGGTGTTAAAGATTGGAGCAATTGTCATCGCGACTGGCTTCATGCCTTTTAATGCGGAAGAGAAGAAGGAATATGGATACGGTAAGTACAAGAACGTTATTACCGCATCGGATTTTGAGAGGGCTATCCGCGCAAACGGAGCAATTTCACGACCTACGGATGGTTCAGCTCCGGAAAAAATTACTTTCTTTCAATGCGTTGGGAGTAGGGATGAAAGTATTGGCAAGGGATACTGTTCCAAAGTCTGTTGTTCTTATGCGCTAAAACTTTCAAAGCTTGTAAAATCGGAGATTCCTGAATCAGATATCACAATTTTTTATATGGACGTTCAGCCCACCGGAAAAGATTTTTTAAAACTTCGCGAGAGCTGCGAAGAGATGGGAATAAAATTTGTGAGAAATCTACCCTCCAAGATTTATGGATACGCCGATTCAGATTTTATGCGCGTAAATAATTTAAATAACAATACGGGCGAGGTCGTTCAAGACGAATTTGACCTCATAGTTCTGTCCGTTGGGATGTCTCCTCAGAATGATGTGAAATTTTTAGCCAATACTTTCAAAGTTGACCTCGATGAGCACAACTTTTTTAAAGGACTAAAGCAAAGCACAAACCTTTCAAACACTCCCGGTATTTTTCTTGCCGGAGCTTGTCAGGGACCGAAAGACATTGAGGAGTCTATGGCTCATGGAAGAGCGGCAGCGGCGGAAGTTGTAAAGATGTTGAGGGAGCAATGAAAAGAGAAGTTTCCAAAATAGGCATATTTATTTATGACTGTGAAAGTAAGCTTAAGAACGTTTTAAGTATCAGTGAAGTATGCTCAAAACTCGAGGGCCTGGGATTCGTTTGCTTTGAGAGCCCTGCCTCGCACTTTAATGAAGCGATGAGCGATTTTGAAAAATATTTAAAGGATAACGAGATGCTCAAGGTGGTGATTGCCGGTTGCGATTCCCGCTCAAAAGAACAAATTTTTAAAAACTCTTTAAAAAAAGTGGGCTTGAGCCCTTACTGGGTGAACTTTGTCAATCTTAATGAAGCAATTGGTTATAAGGAGAAAAAGAAAGCTACAGAAAAGGCCATTAATTTAGTGACTCAGGCAGCGAAATGGATTGAAATGCAGGAGATCATTGGAACTCAAAAAGTTTTGTTAAATCAAAAAGTTCTCGTTCTTGGAGGGGGCATCGCCGGAATCGAAACAGCGCTTACTCTTACCGAGGGTGGTTTGGATGTAATTTTAATAGAAGAAACCTCTCACCTTGGCGGCGGGGCTGTTGCGGTTGAAAATTTAAAAGGTCTTGTAAAGAGCAAAATTGAAGCTCTGGTTAACGAGAAAAAGGTAAGGGTTATTAATTCCTCGCATTTAGTTGATTTGGATGGCCACGTGGGAAGGTTTACGGCTAGAGTTGAAGGCGAACAAAAATTGATATTTGAAGTTGGAGCGGTTGTTGTCGCAACTGGCAATGAGCTAATTTTGCCTATTCAAGAACTTGATGAAAGCTCCGGCTCTTTAGCCATAGGGCAGAAAGATTTGGAAAACAGACTATCTTTGAGTAAAGATGTGCCTCAGCGTGTCTGCTTTTTAATCGATTTGGTTGATGAGGATTTAAAGATATCGACACAAGTTCTTTTGAAGCAAGCTTTAGCCGTTAAAGAAAAATTTGGCTCGGACGTAATCTGTCTATGCAGAGATTTGAAGGTTTCATTTGATGGCGGAGAGAAGCTGTATGAGAAAGCTCAAGAAGCCGGTGTTTTGTTCTTTAAATATACAAAGAAGCCAAAGATTGCCTTCTCTGACGAAATTGTTAAAACTTCTTTGATAAATGAAGATTACCCCCATGAAAAGTTAGTTTTTGAAAGCGATTTGTTGGTTGTAAATGAGAAGATAATGCCTGGCAGAGGTTCCAATGCTTTAGCCGAATCGCTCTCGGTCGATCTCGATTCTAAGGGCTTTTTCCAGAGCGATAACGTGAAGCTTTTGCCCACATTTTCATCCAGACGAGGGATATTTTTTGTTGGAGGTTGTCGTCTACCACAAAATATAAATGAAACACTCTCGGAAGCGAGAGCAACGGCAGCAGAGATTTTCTCGTTTTTATCAAAGGAAGAAATTGAACTGGATTTAACATCCGCAAAGATAGATTCGGATAAGTGCATTCTTTGTCTTACTTGTATTAGAACATGTCCTCATAGAGCAATAGTTGTTGACCAAGAAGAAGAGACGGCAAAGGTGATACCGCTGGCCTGTCAGTCATGTGGGATATGTGTAAGCGAATGCCCGGTTGTGGCCATAGAACTTCCGCTTTATACCAATGCTCAAATCATCGGGCAATTAAATGATGTGGTAGGTGAAGCGGGTTGATGAAGAGGGATTTTGAGCCAAAAATAACCGCTTTCTGTTGCGAGCACTCGGGGCTACCATCAGCCGATATGGCGGTCGAGTCCGAATTTGTTTATCCAGAAGGAGTAAACATAATAAAAATCCCTTGTTCAGGCAAGGTGGAAGCCATCCACATAATGAGAGCGCTGGAAGAGGGCGATGGTGTCGCAATTTTTGCTTGTCACAAGGAAGCCTGCCAGTTTTTGAGAGGAAACTTAAGAACAGAGGCAAAAGTAACTTACATAAGTAAAATTTTGAGGGAAATCGGCATCGAAAAAGAGAGAGTCCAGATGTACTTTTTAGCACCCTCTAACGGGGTTAAGTTTGCACGAACCCTACGCGTTTTTTACAAGAACTTAAAAGATTTAGGACCCAACGCCGGGAGGAAAGAGTTATGATTATCGGAGAAAGAAAACCGATACAAGAGATTTTAGACATGATTGGCGAACATGACAAAATTCTTATTGCTGGGTGCGGCACTTGTGTTGCCATCTGTATGGCGGGTGGAGATAAAGAAGTAAGCATCCTTGCATCCGCAATTAGGATGGCGCGGAACAGAGAAGGAAAACCGATTGAGATACAAGAGCATACGCCTCTTCGCCAGTGTGAATGGGAATTTGTCGATGAGTTAAAAGATAAGATTAAGGTTTCTGACACAGTTCTCTCGATGGCCTGCGGAATTGGCGTTCAAACGCTTGTGGAGCGTTATCCTGAGGCCGTAGTATACCCTGCAGTTAACACCACTTTTTTGGGTTTGCCTGAGGAGCAGGGAGTTTGGTCTGAAAGATGTGGGGCGTGTGGAAACTGTGTGCTCGATAAGACCGGTGGCATTTGTCCCATTGTCAGATGTTCAAAAAGTCTTTTGAACGGTCCTTGCGGCGGCGCTCAAGATGGCAAGTGTGAAATTGACCCCGAAGTGGATTGTGGTTGGCAACTCATCTACGATAGATTAAAAGTGCTCGGCAAGCTCGATAATTTAACCAAGATTTCTCCCGCAAAAGACTGGTCAACAGGTCGAGATGGTGGTCCGAGAAAAATAGTGAGGGAGGACATGAAACTGTGAAATCGGGAAGCAATCTTGAGAAAATTTTAAGTGCCGGAAAATTTGCCGTAACTGCCGAACTCGGTCCCCCTAAGAGTGCCGATGCCGAGGTTGTTTACAAGAAAGCTGATATTTTAAAGGGCTGTGCCGATGCTGTAAACATAACCGACTGCCAAACGGCGATAGTTAGGATGTCTTCAATTGCCACGGCGGCGATGTTGATTTCAAAAGGTCTTGAACCAATAGCTCAGATGACCTGTCGAGACAGAAATCGGATAGCGATACAGAGTGATCTTTTGGGGGCCTCTGCTCTAGGGGTAAAAAATCTTCTTTGTCTTACCGGGGACCACCAAAAATTTGGCAACCATCCTCAGTCGAAAAATGTTTTTGACCTTGACTCGATTCAACTTATCAAAATGGTTAAAGATATGAGGGATGAAAAGGTATTTCAATGTGGCGAGGAGATAAAGGTGGAGCCGCGTTTCTTTATAGGGGCAGCTGAAAGCCCCTTTGCTGACCCGGTTGAATTGAGGGTGCTAATGCTTGCCAAGAAGGTGACCGCCGGTATTGACTTTGTTCAGACGCAAATCGTTTATAACGTTGAAAAGTTTGCCAAATGGATGGAGCTGGTTCGGGAGCTCGGTTTAGATAAAAAAGTTTACATACTTGCTGGGGTTGCTCCTTTGAAATCTGTTGGTATGGCCAGGTATATGAAGAACAATGTGCCCGGCATGGATGTTCCCGACGAAGTTATCAATAGGATGACTGCTGTCGGGAAAGAGAGAGCCAAGGAAGAAGGTATAAATATCTGCGTAGATGTTATCAACCAGGTTAAAGAGATAAAAGGTGTAGCGGGTGTGCATGTCATGGCTATCGAGTGGGAGGAAGTTGTGCCTGAGATAGTTGAGAAAGCAGGACTTTTGCCAAGGCCAAAAATCGGCTGATGGCGTATGGCAGATGGCTAATAGTTAAAAGTGAAGAGTGTACAGAGCTTAGAGTGGAGGGCTTAGAGTCGGAAAAACAAACAAACCATCCAACAAACTAACAAACTCTCCACTACCGACTAACAGACACCCGACTAAAGGAGTTTCTCAATGAGAGAGATTTTGAAAGTGAATACAATTTTCGCGGAACAAATAAATAAAGAGTGTGGCGAGGACGTTTATTCGTGTTATCAATGCAAGAAGTGTGCGCTTGGTTGCCCTACCGCATACGCAATGAGGTATAAGCCACATCAACTAATCAGAGCTATGCAGTTGGGGCAGAAGGATTTGGTCTTGAAAGACCAGTCGATATGGCTTTGTCTTTCATGCCAAACATGCATGACACGTTGCCCACAGAGTCTCGACTTTGTTAAGATAGCCGATGCCGCGCGAATAATTGCAGAGCGCGAAGGTTATGAGAATCCCGTGCCTGAAATAGCAGCTTTCAACAGTTCTTTTCTCTCCCTTGTGGAACGGTTTGGACGTATCTACGAAATTGGTTTGGTGGCACTAATTAAGCTTAAGACCAAGCAAATCACGAAGGATATGGTGATGGGATTACATCTGTTCTTCAAGGGGAAGTTCGGTCTCTTGCCTCGCAAGGCGGAGAACATAAACGAGGTGCGAAGAATTTTTAACAACGTGAAAGAGTTGGAGTCAAAATGAAGTATGGTTTGTATCCCGGATGTTCATATGACGGAACAGCTAAAGAGTTTGGAGAATCTATAGACGCTGTTTGCAATATCCTCAATCTTGACATAGAAGAACTTGAGGATTGGATTTGTTGTGGTGCCTCGTCGGCTCACAACACCTCGCATCTACTTGCGACGGCTTTACCCCTACATACACTGATATCGACTCATAAGGCTGGTTTTAAGAGGTTGCTGGCTCCGTGTATCGCTTGTGCCTGGCGGCTAAAGACCGCGATAAGGGAGATTGAGGAAGATGAGAAGTTGAAAGCGAAGACCGAAGGTGTTGTCGGCAAGAAATATGATGGTGAAGTCGAAGTCTTTAATATCGTTGAATTTTTCACGAAGGAAGTTGGTTTAAAAAGGATAAAGGAAGCTGTAAAGAAGCCGTTAAAAGGGCTGAAGATAGCTTGTTATTACGGCTGCATGCTTACTCGGCCACCAAAAGTTGCCGATTTTGATGTGGTTGAGGACCCAGAGAGTCTTGACAACATAGTGAAAGCTCTAGGTGCAGAAAGTCTCGATTGGCCCTATAAGACCGAGTGTTGTGGTGTAAGCTTTGCTCTTAGTCGAACGGATGTTGTCATCAAGCTTTGTCATGATTTATTAGAGGAGATAAAGAAGCTTGGTGTAGATTTGGTTGTGGTGGCTTGCCCGCTTTGCCAAACGAATCTTGATGCTAGACAGGGAGAGATTGAGAAAAAATATAACGTCGAATATGATATACCGGTGGTATATTTTACTCAGCTCATGGGTCTTGCTTTGGGAGCGAGTCCCGAAGACGTTGGCTTAAAGCGTCTTATGGTCGATCCTTTTCCAATCCTGACAAAGAAGGGAATTTTGTAGATGAAGTTTAAACCGCGTTGTCTCCCGATGACAATCGGAAGCATGCCACAGATAGATGCAACCGAAGCTTGTGAAGTTGTTCTAAAGAATACTCCACAGATACCGGCGTGGCCACAACTTCCCAACCTTTCTTTTAAGGAGAACATGTGCGTTCAAGTTTCGGAGGGTATGCCTGGCGTAAGAATAGATGAAGAGAAAAAGAAAATTCATGTGGAAGCAAGAGAAAATTTGGCTTGGGAGCTTGAGAAATTCTATGACAGGTTCTTGGCTGAAGATCTAAATTATTTCGGAATATCTAAGGATTATGCTCAAGGATTTCATACCATGATTGGCATATTGGAAAAAAATCTGCCGAGCAACTTGATTTTACTTAAAGGTCAACTAATTGGTCCGATTAGCTTTGGTTTAACGGTTACCGACCAAAACAAACAAGCGGTTCTCTACAATGACTTCTTGAGAGACGCTATCATAAAGACGCTCACGATGAAGGCGAAATGGCAAGAGAGACAATTTAAGAAGTTGTCCCCCGATGTGAAAACAGTCATCTTCTTTGATGAGCCGTATCTTCAGTCTTACGGTTCAGCCTATATAAAATTGAATAAAGATGAAGTCATATCCTATTTGAATGAGTGTTTCCATGCGGTCGGAGGCCTTTGTGGTGTTCATTGTTGCGGTCGCACCGACTGGAGCATTTTAATGGAAACTGCTGTTGATATTATAAGTTTTGATGCGTATGACCATACCGAAAGTGTGGCGCTCTACCCAAAGGAACTGAATGAATTTTTAAATAGAGACGGAATTCTTGCGTGGGGGATAGTTCCATCTACTTATCCAAGTCCTGATGCGATAGCAAGCAAAACCTTAGACGGTATTCTTGACAGATTTGAAGAGAAAATTGGGTTGTTGGTCGACAAAGGGATAGATAAAACAAAACTCCTTGAGGCAAGTTTAATCACGCCAAATTGTGGTACCGGTTCGATGCCGGAAGAATTGGCGAAAAAGAGCATCAGATTAACTTCGGAGCTTTCTTCGGTCTTGAGAAAGAAATATTTTGGCTGATGGCTGATGGCTGATGGCAGATAGCTTATGGCTGATAGAAAGTTGAGAGGGTAAAGGAAAAAACCAACAAACTCCCGACTAAGAAACTATTTGGCTGATGGCTGATGGCAGATAG
>JAUWKI010000039.1 GCA_030614255.1 Actinomycetes bacterium | reverse complement strand
CATACTCTCTCTGTCATCAGGTACTTTAAAATTAATTGAGACTAATAGTAATTTGTTGTAATTAATGGTAATTTCCACTTAATTTCTATTTAATCTCCCCAATTACCACTTAATTTCTATTTAATCTCCCCAATTACCACTTAATTTCTATTTAATCTCCCCAATTACCACTTAATTTCTATTTAATCTTTTATCTGCCATCTGCTATCTGCCATCTGCTATCTGCTTCAAATATCCATTATAATTTCTCTTTAATTCCAGGAGACTGTCTCCGCCAAACTTTTCAATAACGGCATGGGCGATTTCAAAAGCAACCGCCGCTTCACCTACCACCGCCGCAGCCGGAACGGCACAGACATCTGCTCGCTCTTTGATTGCGGAAACAGGTTTTTTCGTTACAATATCTACAGTTTTTAAGGGTTTACTCAAAGTTGGGATAGGTTTCATGGCAGCTCGGATAAGTATCGGCTCACCATTTGTCATTCCGCCCTCAAGCCCTCCCGCGCGATTCGTTTCTCTGTAAAATCCTTTGGAGGAACTGTAAAAGATTTCATCGTGAGCCCGAGAGCCACATAATTCAGAAAGTCCAAAACCTTCACCAAACTCAATGCCTTTTATGGCCGGAATACTCATAATAGCACGTGAGAGTCTCCCATCTAGCCGTCTATCCCATGAAACATAACTTCCAAGACCCGGCGGACAACCATAAACCAATACCTCAAAAATACCGCCCAGTGAATCCTTATTAGATGAGACATTTTCTATCTCTTTTAACATTTTAGTTTCGGTTTTTTTATCGAAACATCTGACCGGAGATAAATCAATCTCATCTAAATCACCGGGTTTTGGTGACACATTAATGGATGCGGAACACGATCCTATTCGAATAACATGACTAAGTATTTTTATGTTTAACTCACCTAAAAGTAGCTTTGCAAAAGCCCCTGCGGCAACCTTTGCCGCAGTCTCCCGGGCACTTGCACGTTCCAGGACATTGCGAACATCATCAAAATTCATTTTAAAAGTTCCCGTTAAATCTGCGTGACCCGGCCGAGGTTTGGTAATTTTTTCAGGTTCCTGCTCAACTTCTTCTATCGACATAACGTCCGACCAGTTTTCCCAATCCCTATTTTTAATTAAAAAAGCCACGGGGCTACCTAAGGTCTTACCGAACCTAACACCGGCAATTATCTTAACTTCATCTTTTTCGATTTTCATACGACCACCGCGACCTACGCCTTTCTGCCTTCTTGAAAGTTCCTCATTTATAAAGCGTGGCGAAACCACAATGCCAGAAGGTAACCCTTCAACTATGGCAATTAGGCCCGGGCCATGCGATTCTCCAGCCGTCATGTATCGTAACATTCACTCACCTCGTTAAGTAAAACCTCAAATTACCAATATTAAGATAAACGGCACTTTATGAAGTGCCGTTTGATAGGATTTGATTTAAGTTTCTCCTTCAAATCACTTGATAATTTCCTCTCCCATTTCTATCTCAATCAGATCCTCGCCATATAAAAGAGTAACGCTTTCCTCCTCTATGTTTATAGAAACAACCTGATATGGAGAGTCATTTACCCTATCACCTTCCGTCACTTTATAAACCGTGCTCCCATATCTTATAGAAGCATATTTTACTTCGTCTTCGGTATAAATATCTTCTAAAACTAAGATTAAAACCCCTACATCAGTTGTGTCGGTAGATGTGGTATCCGCAATAGCGGTGGTAGTCGCAGGAGCACTCACCAGTGGTTCAAACGGATCCTTGTATTCATAAACCTCAAAACTATCAACTTCAGATGAGACTGCCTCATCTTCTTTAACTTCTTTTTCGACTTCCTCTTCAGCTGTCTGTGAATCGGCGGGTGATTTGGTTACTACAGCAGTTTCCGTTGTTTGCCGCCCTTTAAGAACAAAAAGCAAGACAAGTAAGACCACTAAAAGAATGATTAACCCTCCGATTACAAGAGCGATTATTCGACCTTTTTTAGTTTTTAAAAACTCGCGTAATTTTTCAAGCACTTCTATATCCCTTCTAAAATAAAATTCTATGCCTCGGGTACACCTTGCTGCATAACAAGAGCACTTGCCTCAATTGAAACGGATAAATCCGGCAAGCCCTCCGACCCTTCTCCTATACTTACACTCGTTACTTTTATCTCACGCACATTGCTGCGAATCCGATATAAAAAATCAATCAAATCGAAAAATCTTCCCGTAATTGTTATATTCAAGGGAATCTCGGCATATTCTTCCAGCTGAGAAAGTTCACCTGGAGAAATAGTTATAAAATCTATTCCAGCTTCGCTTGCAATCGTGTTGATTTCTATTAGCAAAGATGGTAATTGAGGATTCTCGGGCATTTTTAACTTCAACCCAGCCATCTCGGCCTCAATTTTTGCTGAATTCTTCTTTAGGCCTTTAAGGCGATCAAGAGTTGCTTTCGCGGATTCAAGCTCCTTGTTTTCAGACTTTTGCTGAGCTCTTAAATCCTTAATCTGATTCATTTTGGGCATAACAACAAAGAAGGCGAACAAAACAATCAACAAAACAACCACTACGGATATCAACATCATCTGTTCTCTCTGAGACATCTTAAGCTTCATTCTGCAATACCTTCCCCAGCTGTGCCTTCTTCCGAAGAATTCTCAGACGAAACTGACTCGTCCGCCTGTTCTTCAAGCAAATTTGATGTTGAATTAAATTGAACTACCTCATAAATTAGTTCATTGGTCTCGGGGTCTCCAACCGTAAGCTCTACTTTAGAGGCATTTGTAAACCATATATTTTCCAGCGATTTAATTTCGTCTAACCGTATCAACCATTTTGCAACAGAGGGAAAATCAAAAGTATACCCCGCATAATTAATGCTATCGGCACTCATGCTTAAACTTTCCAGCCAAACATTGCTTGGTATAACCATGCTAACTTCGTTTAAAAATTTATCCCAGGCAACCTCGCCACTCATTGCGCTATTCAAAATGTCCCGCTTTTTTTGAAGTTCAGCTTGTCTTTCTTCATAGATTTTGTATTTTCCTATCTCAGAATTTACTCTTTGCTTTTCATCTTTGATTTTCACAAGTTGTTCTTCCTCTTGGCCCACTTTCCAATTCAAACTTAAAAAGGTGAAAACCATAAGGAGAACCAAAATTATGGTTGCCAAACCCAAAAAAATGAGTCTTTTTTCGCTCCGCCTTTTTGCAATTATCTTTTGTGGTAATAGATTAATGCTCATTACTTAAACTCCCTTAGAGCCAACCCCAAACATATGGCCATGGATAATTCATCCTTCTTTATTTCTTCCTCAGACAAACCCGAGCCAATCTTTATCTTATCTAAAGGATGGCCATAACTAACATCGGCTTTTAGGTTTTTACTCATGAATGAATCTAAATTTTTCAGTATAGCACCGCTTCCGGTAAGAACAACTCTTTTGATATCCTTAACCGGGGCTTGAGAGAGATAATAATCAAAAGAGCGCCTTATTTCGGAGACAAACTTTGTGGCTTCCCCTTCTAAGATTTCCTGTACATCCTTCGCCTTTTCCTTATATTTTTTGGGTATGCCCGCATCTTTCTTGCCCTTTTGAGGGGCCAATCCAACATTTATTTTCAATTCTTCAGCCTCATCGAATGGCAATCCTAAAGTATCAACTAAACCTTGAGTAAAATTATTGCCCGCCACAGTGCTTACTCGGCTAAACCGAGTAACTGTGCCATCAACGATAACTATATTTGTTATTCCGGCACCCAACTGCATAAAAGCAACAACATTATCTTTAGTTTCCTCAGCTAATGAGTCAAATGAAGAACCAAAAAGAAGCGCTCTGACCATTGCAAAGGATGAGACATCAATTGCGGTTGATTTTAGTCCCGCAAATTCAAGAACTTTAAGGGTATTTTCAATCATATCCTTTTGAGCAGCAACCAATAAAACTTCGACCATGTGCTCTTCATCGTCATTCACAAAGTCCCCTACCACCTCAAAGTCCAAGATGGCCTCTTCTATGGGAATGGGGATAAATTCTTGGGCTTGAAATTGAATAGCCCCCCGCAGCTCATCTTTTTGCATAAAGGGAAGCTCAATTAAGCGAACAACTACTTTTTGATTTGTGACTCCGACAACAACTCGCTTTTCGCTAAGATGTACCTTTTTCCAAAGTTCAATCAAGGAATTTCCAACGACTTCGGGTTCAAGGATTTCCCCATTAACAACAGCTCCTCTGGGGAGCTCAATGGTTCCATAATTAGATAAAATCGGAACCCCTTGATGATTGCTTAACTGAGCAACTCTTATGGTGTTGGTTCCAATATCTAAACCTATTGGTTCTGACGAAGACTTAAATTTAAAAAAGCCCACTCAATCCTCCATAACCGCAACTTCAATAAGTTGCTAGCAATATCGCCTTGGGCGGGGCAGACAATTAGCTTTCTGCTTCATTTTATTTTTATTACATCATTATACCCATATAATACGACTTTGCAATACATAACGCTACCATTTAACAATACATCTTAGTTATCAAAATTATTAAAATTTTTTAAATTTAACAGATATTTAAAAACTTATGTAATATATCGACATCTAATCGTAAAATCTTTAGAATTTACTACTCCCGCCAGGTGGAATAGTCTAAAACTGCTCCACTGACAATGTTAAATGCTGCTCCTACTTCATCTGAAATAAAACTTTTAGAAAATACAAGGTCTAAGCGATGATTTATGCCTCCAAAGTTTATCTGTCCGTCCGGAGAAGTGGCTCCAGAATTGCCCGCCACAACACATCCATTCACACGCACATTTCCTCCATTTGTCTCAAGTTTAAAGTCAATTCTCCTCTTAGAGAAAAATATACCTTCCAAGTTGATATGATAACCTGTGGGGTCTTCTGCCGCATTTATATCCGATTCAATATCAAATCTAAACCTTGAAATTATGGTAGTTTGTGAATCAGCACTCATGCAAACATAATCATGAATCAGAGTCTTGCCATTGCTGTAAAATTGGGTTTCATCTCCCAGCCACGTGCGGATATTTTTGTTTTGGCCCGTCATTTCCAAAGCAAGTGGATTTTGAAGTTGACTTTCTTTATTTACTGAGCCTCCCCCTGCAATAATGTGCACCTTTGGACCAATTGTCGAGGTATCGATTGTTACTTTCTCAAAGACGACTATTTCCACCGCACCACCATCAGGGTTGCTGTTTTGGACTGTGGAATTGGTAATAGTCAAATCTCCACTGAATAATACTTGCGCGTGCGTTGCGGGGTCATAAGTTATAGTCGTGCCGGTCCAGGTTACATCCCCCGTTCCCGCGTTCTCTGCCAAAGCTATCTTTGTTTCGTAAGATGATGTGTCAAATTCGGGAAGTTCAACATCTCCGACGATACCATCTTTCCAATGAGCATTGGGGTAAACATTAGACGGATAATCATACCTTTTACTGTCAGGACCAACCCCACCGGAAGAGGAAGAATAAGCATAACCGAGGTAATCCTCGGTCCCAAACGCTTCATCATTTACCACATATCCATTAATAGTTAAACTATTTGAGCCGTCGTTCATAACCATAACATCATCAAAGGTGGCGGAATCAGTGCTTGCATTGTGGATAAATACCCCAACATAGTTTGGATTCCAGGGGTCATCCGGTGTGCTTATATCCCCACCCGGAATAGAATTGAAGCGGGCACCGGATACCGCTCGTTCAAAGGAGGCCGGCAAAACCTGAAGCTTAACATGAACAGTTATCTTTTTTGTAACACCGGCAACTTTCCCAATCGAAGTCAACAGTTTAGAGTTAGAATCAAAGACGGTATAATAGCTGCCGTCACCAAGTGAGATTGGGGAAGCTTCTGAAGCCATTGAGCCGGATATCCCATTGTTTAGATTCCAAAGAGCATGATTAACGCCCGCCTCGGCCAGATAATATGCTTGAGATATCTCTCTGTGCCTCGAAAACTGAATCATTTCATTATAAATTAACGTTACAAACATCGTGCCGAGCAACATCATGATTAGCATTACACCCACAGCAAAAGCTAGTGCATATCCTTTTTCGGATGAAAATAAAGTTCTTTTAAACATTTTAATCACATCCTAATAATTCTTTCGGAGCCTAACATCGGTACTCAGCTCATATGTTTCCGGCAACTTGTTTATGTCTCTATCTATTAACAAAGTTATACTAATCAAGCTTCCCGACTGGCTAAAAATCGGTCTTAATTGAGCAGCATTTTGAATATAACTTGCAACTGCCTCATTTTCCAGTTCAGCCCCATCGCTTATTCTTATAACTTTTCTATGTAAAGTTTTATCAGCTTCAAAGAGCGCATACTCAAGGTAGACATCGTATGTATAGTTTGCTTTAACAACATCACCAGCTATTGGCACCGAGCTAAACGTCACTTCACCATTATCGGTATCTATACTTAAAGAACTTAAGCTTCGAATCTCATCATTGACGTAAATAACAGGTAGCGATGTCGATGTCGAAAGCCATGGGCTGTGCCCCGAGCTATAAACATCGTATGAACCGGCCACTTTCGGACTTAACTTCTCACCCACCTTTTGAATTCCCCTCACCCTTAAGGTGTAACCATCCTCTGACAACGACACTACTTCATAACATTCTCTGATTTCAGTTGTCATCTGTCGCATTGCGCCTCTTGCAATCATCTGCGCGTCTATTTGACTCTTTCCAATATTCGAAATATCTTGGCTTGAAACAAGCATCGTGTATAAACCTCCTATTACAATCCATAGAACCGCCAGAGCAACCAGTAATTCAATTAGCGAAAAACCTTTTTGGCCTTTTTTGGTTTTTGTCATCCACTCCATCGCTTTCCTACTCTTCAAGCTTGTTGCAACGATAAGTCATTAAAGACGTGCTCTGCGTAGTATCTTTGTGATTCCAAAAGACCTCAACCGTTATTTTCTTTAAATTTTCTCCCGCTTCAGAAACACCCGAATTGGTAACTGTTACATGTCGTATAAATGCTCTGTTGCCAATGGTAACTTCTTCGTCTGCCCAGGTCCCTATCGTTATTGAATTGTGTGTCATGTTTCTTATCTCTTCCATCTTATCCTGAGCAGTATTTACAGCTAGATTTAACTCGGTTGAACGTGCTGTCAAACTTATCCCTTCAGAAAACATTATAAAGATGGGGACAAGCGCCGCTCCCAGAATAAGCACAGCAACCATTATTTCAACTAGCGTAAACCCATTCTCCTTTTTTAGGAAATTCTTCACTATGCCCCCTAAGAAAACTTTCACTTTTCTATATAAATATCGGCATAGTGGAGGAGTAGCTTTAGGAGGTTGGAAGATAGCAAGCTAGCTTCCAACCTCCAGCCCTCAGCCACCAGCTTTCAGCCTTCGGGAAAATCATTAGAAGCAGCTTTTAAGTTCAGCTCCGCCAGAGGCGGACAGGTTTTTAAACCAGCCTTGAAAAGCAGCCTCTAGCTAAAATCAAAAGAGCTTTCTAAAAGATTTAGGTTTTCAAAACCCGGGTGGGTTGTTTGTTTCACCCTCCCCCAACCTCTCCCGTCAAGGTAGGGGGAAATTTAGCCATTGTTGCCATATCATCCCTCTCTTCGCTCCGGGATGACCTTGCCTCAGGCCCTGGAGAAACGAAGGGTCATTTTTAGGCGGAGAAATAGGTTGTTAACAAGCAGTCAAAAGTCAACCGCTTCGTTAGTCAGGAGTCAAAAGAGCTGATGGAGTATAGGGTATGGAGCATAATTAGCCGTTAGCCCCCAGTCTCTAGCCTTTGAAAATCAAAAGCTTTTTAAAAGATTTAGGTTTTCTAAAACCCGGGTGGGTTGCTCGTCAGGTGACTGTGCAGCCGACCGTTAAGTGAATGAGGCTCGAACAGTTGCGGCACCATGCCTACTACCGCCGTGCCTGTCGGCAGACAGGGCAGGCAGGAATTGCGTGTCCAAAGGACAAATAGCAATTTCGCACTGTAAGAGTCGAATGAATAGGAAGGCAAACCAGAACCTTAGAGCAACCCACAAAAAAGAAATTTTCACACTGCAAGAGTCGAATGAGTAGGCACGGCAATAACAGTAGAAAATAGACATTCAACAGCCGTATAACTGATAGCTGCCAGCTATCAGTTATTAGCTACTTTTGTCTCCAGGTTATCTCATAAAGTGACCTATCGGGCTTGAAGAAGTAAGGGGGCTGTGAGTAATGGAGTCTTTCGTCATAGTTAAGTTTTTTATAATATCCTGTTTTAACTTTATCATCTTTATCAGTCATGCCCCATGTATAGCCAAAGTGTTTTCCGCCTTTTCCAGTCCATACATCCCCATAATCCGTTTTTTGAATCAACGAGCCGTTTACGGTTATGGTGCCTTTACTTTTACCTCCGCCCATACCTCCGCCCATACCTCCGCCCCAGCCTCCACTCCAGTATTCATACCAAATGCTACCGTTTTTGGCCAACATTACCGCATCGATAAAAACATCATTTGGAGCGTCATCCGAAACAACTATATCGTTATTAGCAATGAGACCGAGCATGTCATTTGCGTCTACCGATGGTACAACACCATTTTGATATGTTATATTACCATCTATTTCTATATCTCCATCATCACTACTACCTCCCGCGCTCATGATGGTTAATCTCCCGTCCAATACCCCTTCATTGATTGTTACATTTCCGTCTTCAACATACAAAACATTGCTCCCATCGGATAAAGACAAGTTATCCGAGTCCACCTGCAAACTTGTACCATTTAGTGTAACTTCAACATCCCCACTATATATCCATCCATTCCACTTACCTTCGTCTATTTCTTGCCTAACATATGAAAAATCATTGGTGGCAGGAAAGGCAACTTCGGTAACTTGCTTGTGTGGGGGGTTAAAGGTAGGATTATTTCCAACAATATATATTTCATTTACATAAGTTACCGATTCGTCGATTGAACCATCTCCATCTTTGTCGATTACTCCACTGAATATAGGCAAACCGTCCTTCTTAGAATATATAGAAAGATCATAGCCCAAACCAACATTCCCGTTGGCATGAACAGTGCCCGTTATCTCGTCACCTATGTAATCTTTCAATGATTTATCATAATAAGAAGTAAAATTATAGTTTTCAGGATCTTGTTTCTCATCCATAAAGTAAACATATTCCGTAAAGGGGTCGGTTTGTTTCATCTCAACTTCTAGGGTTTTTTGGTTATCTGCGGCAAAAGCAACGGGAATAACTTTATTTATCAGAGATGGCAACCAGCTTGTTTGAGTTGCCTGTGAATCTTCAACTATCCCGGTTGAGGTTATGGAATAAGTAGCTTGTGGAGGAGTTTGGCTAAAATCAACTTCTCTATCAATGCTTACAATAAACTTACCGGCTCCAAAAGTAACTGTTGTATCGGGATAGTCAGTTAAAATCTCCCCGTCCAAAATCTTATTTGTCGCGTAATCAATGCCCGCTTCGGCTACGTGAAAAGCTTGATTAGCGCTTTCAGATTTTAATGATATATTCATCTCACGCATGGACATTAACAGAAGTCCTGTGCCTAGGAGGGCCAGGATAGCCACTACAATCATCACGGTGGCAATTGCCATTCCTTTTTCGTTTTTGACATTGGGCAAATGACCAAAAATATTTTTCCTCATCTTACCCCCTTGTTCAATTAATCGACACTACTCGAAAAAACTTGATATTATTTATTTCTCAACTGCGCGCTAGAGCTGAAACTTCTCCTGATGCCATCTTTTTCGATTTCCATCTCTATTTTAACCCTATTGGCATTACCAAAATCGGCAGCTAGGGTGGTGCTGTCTTGATAATAAGTTAAGGAGAAACCACTGACATAATCAGCTAATGGGATGTTTCCGCCTAAACCGTAGTAAAGTCTCTTGTTCGAATAACTATAACTGTATAACTTTGTGGTATCCGAGATATTTAAAAAATAAACTTTTGTTTCCGTCGAATTATTCAATATCTCTTTGCTTTCTCGTAATTCAGAAACCATCCTGTCGATGGCCATTCGAGCATTCTGATTAATCTCAGCGATGCTTTCTCCTGTCTCGCAGGAGCTAACCGCGCCAAACAATACGATATAGACAGCACTTAAAACCAGAAGCAACAAAAGAGAGAAGATAAGCAGCTCTACTAAAGAAAAACCTCTTTTATCTCGGATAAAAGTGTTCTTATCTTCCAATTAAGGTCATCTCCTTGTGTTCCCTTCGCGCGCCTGTATCGGTTGTCCAAATAACATTCACGCTAACTTTTAAAAGGTTGGAAGGCGGCTCATCATCGTTCGGATTAAAAGTGCCTACTACAATAGCATCAATGTTTGAATCAACATATTGGATGGTTACATGCCGCTCATAGTCGGGAAAATTTGGATCATCTTCTTGCACATAGGTTGTCGAGTCCTCGGCATCATAATCTTCATTATTGAAGCCTGCGGGAGAATAAAAATCATCTATATCCTGTTTCGTTCCGGTATATTGTACATAGAATGGCAAGTTTCTAATCTCCTCAATCTTTTCATTGGCAAGCTGCGTTGCCGTGGTGATATCTCCTGAAAGAACCGTCTGAGTAATGCCAACTTGAAACATCGACATCATCGCGATAAGGACAACCGCCAATATGGTCATAGCTATCATTATTTCAATTATCGAAACACCTTTATCATTTTTCATCTTTTCCAAATTATTAGTTATTTAATATTAACTTTGCCTGTTGTAACAACAGACAATGAACGTTCCTTCCCCTTTTCGTTTTGTAAATACACACTTCCAGGGGTACCGGTATAACCGTTAGGCCCAATTACCAACTTATCCTCACCATACGAATTGTTGAATGTGATTGGGTCGGGCTTAACTGAACTGTTAAAAATAATTTCATTGGGAAGTGTTATAGTTGTTTCACCATGAGCTCCCCAAGAGAGACGGTTTGTTTCATTAAATAAAGTGGGTGTGGTTGTATCTCTGTGAACGAAATATCGATCATCGAGTTCATCGAAATAGACACCGTAATAGTATATATCTTCGGCCATGGCCCTTGCTTGAGCTTCTCTGATATCAGACGCAACCTGCCTTATTGCGGCATCTAAACTCTTGGATGCAATGAAGGTACTAAAAACGGGGATTGCGATACCCACAAGGATGCCCAAGACTACAATCGCTACAATCATTTCCACCAATGTAAAAGCTTTCTCGTTTTTAATTAAGATGTGTTTTTGTTTATCCATATCTGTATTATATCGCATCATGCTATCCTTAAAAATTTATTTTCAATAACCACATTAGCAAACTCAAGTAAAAACTTAGGCCGAAACTTCAGCTATTAGTTCGGCTCTTAAAACCAGCCTTTTAAAGCAGCCTTGAAAGGCAACCCCTAGCCCTAACTAGTTGGGAGTTGACAGTTCACCCCCACCCCCGCCAGAGGCGGGCAGGCTAACCCTCCCCCGTCAAGGGGGAGGGGGAAGTTTAATATCACTAGAAATTCCGCGGACGTAAGTCCGGGGATGTATCGGGCTCCTAAGTCTTCTTGTTGGGATATAATAAAGAACTATGGAGAACAGAAGACAAGCCCACTGTGTTTATAGGTGT
>JAUWKI010000042.1 GCA_030614255.1 Actinomycetes bacterium | reverse complement strand
TGGCTTGTTCTTTTTATAACCATGTTATCATTATACAAGATGCGTCTTTATATCCTGCTCTAATGAGCGGGCGAACTTTTCATCCCACCTCAAAGAGGTGGGTATTCAAGTTCGGTGTTTTTATAAAGAGAATATCCCGCCCGACTTTGGTTTGTGCCTTGCCATTTGCTTTAAAGCCAAGTTCGTATTGATGCAGGATACGACTTTCCTTGATGTCTCCGGCAAAGGGCGGATTTGCCATCAGAATATCGAAGTTGAATTGTTTGTTTTCGCCTTTCTCGGCTCTCAGCTTTTCCAGCCGTTCAAAGCCCTTGCCGTAAGTGTTAATCCATTTTGGGTCTTTTTCGGTTTTGTCGCTCCATCGGTCAAAATCCAGTGTATTCAGATGCAATACATTGGTTTCACCGTCTCCGGCAATCAGGTTCAGGGTTCTGGCGACCCTGACCGATTTTTCGTCAAAGTCAATGCCAAAGACTTTCAATACATGCCGTTTGTCTTCTTCGGGGATTTCTTCATTGGTAAACAGGTGTCCGGTAAGTTTGAAAATGGTATGCACCGGAAAGCCGCAACTGCCGGAGGCGGTATCAATCATGTACTCGCCCCGTTTGGGGTTGAGCATTTGCACGCACATGTCAATGACATGACGAGGCGTAAAGTATTGGCCTTTTTCGCCTTTGGCGGATTTGTTGACCAGATATTCAAAGGCTTCATCCACAACCAGCAGATTGGAATTGAACAGCTTTACATCCTGCAAGCTGGATACACAAACGGACAAATGACTGTCGGAAAGCTCAAAAGTAGAGCCTTCGGGGAAAACCCCCGGCCATTGGTTCTTTGCCCGGTTGAACAAATCTATTATCTTGTTTTTCAGTTCCGTGTCGGTCTGTCCAGTGTTTCTGAACTCCATCATTCTAAAACCATCATCCGAAATGCCGCTAACCGCTGCTTTGAGTGCGTCATAATTCTGCCCGTCAAGATAACCGGGGGCATTGTTGTATTCGGCTGCCGGTTCATGTACGGCGGTTTTCGTTACCTGACGCAGAAAGTAGTTGATAATCCCTTTGTCTTGCTGGCTTAGAAATTCATCATAGAGTTTGGTAAATATCAGTTTAAAGACTTCCTCAAACACATCGACCCCCGCATTTGCCAGAACTTCATCCTCCATTTCCAGGATGATGTCTTTTAAGGATTTTCGCTCATTGGCGATTTTATCCTTGATAATGAGGTTTTTCAGGGTAAAACGTTCGCTGAGTATGTCTTTAAGGCTTTGATTGACTTTTGGAATGTCAGTGATGTCTTCAAAATAGTTTGGGTCTTTGCGATGGTAATGGGAGATTTTCTCGCCGTTTGTCCATATGCCAATCGGCGCGCCTGTGGCATTACAGTAGGAACGAAGTTGATTTTTCCCGTCTATGAGCTTGGGCTTTTTTAACTCGACAATAATGTAGGCAGTATCAGAGCGGTCTTTGTCAAATATGATAATATCGGCGCTTTTCTTTTCCCTGCCGAAGTTGACAGAGTATTCAAAGGCTAACCGTTTTTTGGGGTAGCTATACTGATTGATAAGTCTTGCCGCATAAAGCTGGCGAACGATTTCTTCAGGCTTTAGCTGAATATCCTTGTCTCGAACAATACAGTTTACAAATGGGGTTTCCTTACCTCTGGTGGTTTTGGTAAAGATTTTTCCACGCAAGGCTTCAATTTCATCTTTCGTGAACAAGGCAAGATGATAATTGCTGTCTTTGAGTATCGTTTGGATGATGTCCGGTTGTTTCACTTACTTCTCCAATTTCATTTTTATAGAATTTTGTCCTGTTCTCTGCAAATATAACGGCCCGAGTTGAGCTGCAGCCCGCAGGGCTGCCTGCTCGAACGGATTGTTCTCGAGCGCGAATCAGCGCGCGAGGGAACGTTTTTATCCATGAGAGCTCTCGGCTCGGGCCGTTCCCGAGGCGCGCAGCGCCTCGGGAACTTATTAATATACAGCATTCCACAATCTACAATGAACTACCACGGACTTACGTCCGCGGAATTTTTAAGTGATATTAAACTTCGAGTTACAATAAGTTTTCCCTTCAATAATTTCCTCAAGTTAGTCAGGCCTGACCCTATCTCCCTACGTTTCTATTAAAAGCCAATTCATAACCTTTTTAAGAGTTGGAACAAGTGAAAATTGATCCCAGCCTGAAATATTATAGAAACCTTTGTTAAGATAGCTATGCTGTTTGTAGTGCAACTTTTCGTCTTTTTGAATATTTACAATCTTGAACGTTTCTCTATTCTGTTTTATCAGTTTTCTGTTTTGCCAAATGACCTCTGGAGAAATATCCGACACCAGTAGAAGCTGTTTAGATAGGTCTTTCTTGGATATAACCTGATGCGTAACACTGTTGTTAATTACACTACTTCGCAAATCTAAAAGCGCAGAAAACAATTCCCCTCTTTGCTGCAAAGGGCCTGCATCAAAAATCTCATTTTTAAATATTCTTAGTACGATTTCATAAAACTTACTTTTTAATTGCTCAACAAACTGTTTAAGTTCATTTACACTTTTTCCCAATTCTTCCCTTGGATAATGTTCGGGGGGTAAATATTTTAGTCCTCTCAGAATAGGCGCCGAAGCATCAAAAAGGGGCTGCGGATTCATTCCTGCCAAATATAGTAATTCATTTATTACTTCCTCTTTATTCTTCTCAATGTTGTTTTTGGAAATGAGCACAGCTTTTGTAACTTTCCGCTTAAGGTTTATTACTTTAAATGAAAAAGAAGTAAAAGCTTCCCATGCTTGGAGGTACCTCTGCTCAACTGACGTGAGCGTTTCAATGGATTTAGGTATTTCTCCTATTTTTCCACTCCATGTGTAACCTTCTGCTTCATGTTTTTGGTCGCCATCTTCAACCGGCACCTTTCCTTTGCTATGCAGAGCCCCATATCTGGCCAATAGATGAACCAACTCAATTTTTACTTCCTTATATGCTTCATCGCCAAATGGTTCAACAACGTCAGCCCCCGGATCTTTGTCAAGTAAGTCCTCGGCACATTTATACAATTGGCCCAAGAGCTGTTCGTTGCTTGACCACTTTGAAGGCTCTGAGGATCTATAGTAATCAAACACTAAACCTACAGCTTTTTGCATCCCTGCTTTGTTGGTTTCATCAGAAGTTAATTCAGAGATTCCAATAATTGGAAATCTCATTGCCTCAAATCCTGTAATATAATCACGAATCTTTTCATAAAGTCTGGTGAAATCTGACCTTGCTTCAAAACAAGCCAGGTTTAGGAATTGACGAAACATTGGCTCTTCTGTCAGCTCTCCCTTTTTTGCAGAATCTTTTATTATGTCAAGCATAAACTTCTCCAAGTCCTTGAAACCTGGTCTAGTAAGAAACACCCGGTGCGTAAACAAAGTGGCCTCAATTTCTCGGTCAGTCAAACTTTCCTCAATTCTTTCAAAAACATCATCTCCCGTTATAAAAATAAATATTGCCGGCGTTAGAGTGAATAGATTCTTAAAAGCCTTAATCACTTGAATTACAAGTTCTGGTTTACTTATTTTATCTAGTTCATCTATTACAAAAACCACTTTATGACTCTCGTTTAAACTCTCAAGAACTCGTTCCAGATCAAACTCAAGATTTCCAATATCATTGTCGCGGATATAAATTTCGCTGGCCTCTCTTGCTTGCTTTTTGTTTGTTTCACTCCTTTCAGTTCTTTCAAGAGAGAAAGTGACTGCAAAATATCCACTTAATAAAACGATGAATGCTACAATCTCACTATAAGGCTTCGGGATATTACCATTAACAAAGAAAAGTGCAGCAGCAACAGCAAAAATGGTAGCAATAATAGTCTTTAGATTAGGTTTGACATGTATTTGAGAAGACCTTACTCGGCTCTCGACAACTTCTTCAGAAGTGATATCTTCAACTCTCTCTGTAATCTCAGCAGTTTTTGAGACGGCCTTTATGTAGAGTTTACTTACCTTGACATACTTCTTGTCGTTATCCTTTCCATTCTCTTGAGTCATGACTGAGGCCGAATAAAGCCTTCTTATTAAACCTGTAATAACGTTTCGATTAAGCTCGGAGTCGCTGTCTACCTTCAATTGAGAAGCATTCAGAATCACAGGCAATAAAGTTCGATTTCCATTTTTTACAAGAGGCTTGACCTCTTGTAGTACTTTATACACAAGTGAGGTCTTGCCTACACCTCTGCTACCGCTTAGTAGAATTGATCCACTGTTTTTTCTTAAAATATCATTTATGAGCCTGTCGTACTCATCTACACGCCCAATAAAATGCCCCTGTGGAGTATCTGGATTTGGTGGATAATCCCAATCTTCTTTCAGGGTTAGTTCTAACACATTTTGTTCAGAAAAATTATCTGCTTTCATATTGCCCTGGCAGTAACCCCTTTATGTTTATGACCAACCATGTGCTCATTTCTTAATATTGATCAATTCTCGGAATTTACAAAAGCATCTAGGCCCAACAATAAGATCACACCCCTATTATGCACAGACGAAAAGAACATTACAAGTATTCAGAGAGTGTGGAAAGCGCCAAGTCAAGATGAGATCCGTTGTTTATTGAAACTCTCAACTATCTCAATTTCTTCTCCTGTTTTAGCAGCAATTCTTGTCATTTCGACATTTTTTATACCAAACTTATCAAATAAACTATTTAAATCAGGATTTATCAAAAGTTCATATTCTTTTGTGAATTTTTCAAGTTTCATATTATTTCAATAAACATCTCAAATCTTTTTGATATTACTAACCCATTCTTTTTACAATAATCTGCTTCCTCTTCAGATTCAGCCGTTTTGGTGGTTTCTTGAATAGCTTCTGTTTTTGTTTCTTCTTTAGGGGGTAAATCTGTTTCTGAGCATCCTGTTAATCCCAAACAACCTGCTAACAACACAAAACACAAAAACAATGTTAAGGTTTTTTTCATAATGGTCTTCTTTCCCTATAAAGCTCAGATATCTATTTTTATACAGCTACTTAGCCAATACAACACTTTTGTGCGATTGTAACCTCCCTCTTTATTTTAAAGCTTCTCAAGTAAACCCTCCGCTCTTTTTATAATTTCCTCAAGTTCACTTTTCAACTGAGCTTTTTCCCTACTTTTAAGTTTATCAAATTTCTTCTCGATGTTCTCAAGCTTTTTATCAACTCCGGTTACTGCCGTTTTCACCGGCAAGTGATCAAGATATTCCCTTGCGTTCTCAATCGCCTTATCACCGGTAAGTCTCTGATTGATAATCTCACCAAATAAATCTTTTTGAACATCCTTATTCCCTTTGAGCATATTTAAAGCCCGCCCGTGTTTTTCGTTTAGCGCGGCTTGCTCAAAGTCATTAAACATTTTTTCAGGCAGTTTAAGGATATTTAAAAACCTACTAACCCTGCTTTTACTAAACCCTAATTTCTCTCCAATTTTTTCTAAAGTTGCCCCGGGGCAACTTTTTCTCAACGCTTCAATCCCCTTCGCTATCTCAACCGCTGTAAGCCCCTCTCGTTGCAAATTCTCAATCAAACTATCAATTACCACATCATCATCGCTAAGGTCTCTAATGATACAGGGTATCTCTTTTAATTCCGCCACCTGCGCGGCGTGCCAGCGTCTTTCTCCCGCCACTATCTCATAAGTTTCGCCCTCAAGCTCCCTTACAATCAACGGCTCAATAACTCCACGCTCTTTAATGGAGTTTGCAAGCTCCCTAATCCCCTCTTCTTTAAACTCTTTTCTTACCTGATTTGGGTTAGGCTTAACATTAATAATCTCAAGATTTACCAGCTCATTTTTAGGCGTATTATGAATTAACTCGATTAATTTCCTCGCCTGCGCCTTCCGTTCTTTGTTTTCAGTCCTAGCCATTCTTTAAAACCTCCTTAGCAAGATTAATGTAATCTTCCGCCCTATTCTTTGCGTAACTTAAAACATCCGTTTGTGCCCTCGGTGATTCCGCCACCTTTGAGTTAGTCCTTATGAACGTATTAAAAACATGCTCTTTAAACTCTTTTCTAAGTTCCTCAAGTATTTCTTTATCTTGCTTTCTTCTAAAATCAACCATTGTAGGCAAGATATTCCAACTCTTAATATTTGGATTAAGCATTTCTTTTATAGATTCGAGCATATCCAAAAATATCTCTAAACCTTGCCTCGCAAACTCAAGAGTTTGAACAGGAATAATAACCTCATCGCAAACTGAAAGCGCATTTGTTGTCAATACTCCTAGATTTGGCGGTGTATCAATTAACACAAAATCATACTTAGAAACCTCGTCCTCGCTTTTTCTAATAGCTCGTTTCAAGTATTGATCCCGCCCTAACTTATTTGAAAATTCACTATCAAACCTACTTAAACTTAAATCTGAATGAATTAAATTAAAATCTCTACCATTACTTTTTAACTCTTTTTCTCCTTTTATAAAAGAAAGTGCATCAATATCCTTAAGCCAAATATCCTTCTTTATTGACAAGTGAGCTTGAGGATCAAGGTCGATAAGCAATACCTTTTTATCTTTCCCCGCAAGGCAAGCACCGAGGTTTAAAGCCGTGCTTGTCTTGCCTACTCCGCCTTTCTGGTTTGATATAGCAATTATCTTAGTCAATTTTTTGTCCCTCCCTCTTTTTCTTGTATTCCACAACATCTTCCCGCTCCCAAATAGCTCCACAAGCTAAGCGTTGGATTGGTCTCGGAAAGTCCGCTTTTAGCTTTCCCTTCCTAACCATGCTGAGATATGAAGCCACTTTATTCGGCGTCCACCCCATTATCTCAGCAAATTCTTTTGTCCCAACCAGCTTTTTATCATCACTCAAATTTTACTTCCCTCTTTTTTGTATTTAACAATATTATGCTTGATTTTATTGTATTCAACAATAAAAAAGTAAAAATATTTACTTTTTATTCCCCTCCTCAATTTTCCTTATTATCTTTTCTGCTGTCTGCAAAATTTTAAGCCCCGATTTTTTAACTGTTTCCTTATCCCCGCCCCAATTTTTAATATAGAATTTTGAACCTTCGTCTTGAATATCAAAGTAACCGCTAACTATATAAGCAACCGCCTCTGCCTCAATCTCTTTAACCTCTCTTGTCTTTTCTTTATCTCCAATGTGGTTTAAATAACAATGACCCAACTCGTGAAATAATGACGAAAGCATAAAGGCCCCGTTCTCACTCTTGGCGACCTTAACACTCTTTCCGTTTGTGCTTCCTCCCTCGACTACGTTTTTAACAACTTCAACCTCAAAAGGAAAAATATCTTTAATCTCTTCAAATGTTATTTTTGATTCTCTGCCATCAACATAGTTTGAAACTTCATTTTCTAAGTCTTTGCCTTCCGTCTGCGATACATCAAAAACCGCCACCGTCCTAAAAAGTGTTATAATTTTTTCGACTTTCTCCTTCTCTCCTTTTTTATTTTCTACTTCTTCTTTAATTTTTTTAAACACCGGCGCAAGAATACTTATTCCTTTTTGCCCTTTTTTAACATGCCTTCCTTTTTTCTGCCAAGTTTTATAACCTGCGCAAAGCGTAGCATTCCCCTTTTGAAAATAAATTAAAAGCATATTTCCGAAACTATATGAATGAAAGCCATTTCGCCAACTTTTAATATACCTGTCCATCTCCTCACCACTAACAACAACCTCTCCTGCCAACTGCTCTAACTTGTCTTTTAATTCCTTTGTTTTTTCTTTCATCCCTTAAACCTCCCTAAAAAAATAAATTTATAACCACAACAAATTCCCGCCAAGCTGAGGTCAAGGTGGAGATTTGCGAG
>JAUWKI010000017.1 GCA_030614255.1 Actinomycetes bacterium | reverse complement strand
GACTTAAAGGACACTATCGACAACACAGGGGCCTATCACAAAATAAGAGAAAGAATTACTTTAATTGGTATTTTTTTCTTTGGCCGAGGTGATTAAAAAGCACACTTTCATGAGTAATATGCCCATCTAGAGGGTCAGCATCATTGTTTACAAAATCATATCCACTCACGTAGTTTGCATCTAAATCAGGATGAGTATGGTCAATTCCGGTATCGATTATGCAAACTTTGACCCCCGCTCCCTTGTTGTAAGGATGAACGACTTCCGCGTCTATCCGGTTAACACCCCAAGGTAGCGTTTGTTCAAGCGCCTGCACCTTATGGTCAAGTTCAACATAGGAAATTCTTGGATTAGCCGCTAAAGCGGATATAGCCGCCTCCGGTATCTCAGCTGCCACCGCTGAAACATATTTATAAGAGTGAGTGACTTTGCCACCCACATTGCGAATTAAATCTCCCGAGGGTCTTCCTTCAAAACCAATCAAAACCCTGCACCGCTTAGGCGCGGCGGCGACAGGAGTCATCATCATCAAGCAAACAAGAAGCGCTAACATCAATACAAAAACCTTTTTAAATCCCCTCATTTATTTCACCCCTAAAATACAATAAACTGGCTAAGTTGATTACAAGTTATTCTTCATTAGCCGGATTTTGAGCTCTTTTATCACTTACTGAGGCATCACCTCCGTGTTTAAGCTCCCTATAATAATTTAATTAACCACCTGACATTCGACATTAAACTCCGCATAACAGTAAATTAATAGCTATAATTCCTTAGGCCTCACAGATATTCTTTCTGTACTCATCTTTTACAACGGTCATGGGATATACCTGTTCCCTCTTCCCGCTCAAATGCATTAAATATACTGAGCACGCTTGACATCGAGTTTTATCATTTCGACGACAGCATTGAACATCGGAAACTTCCCAGCAATTTTTATCCATAGAATAAGCCGGACAATTAAAATACATGCTCGCCGGACAACCAACTAGACCTCTACATTTATTCATTTTTACTCCTCAAAAAAATTAGTTCTTCGTCAGACTGGTCGTTAGACCAGCCCGGTTCTCTACTCTGCAGGCAAAACCGCTTCGATAAAGTTTTTCCCAATCACTATGCACTCCTGATTTTTAATTAACTTATTGGAATCTCGATCATAGATTTTTGCATCCGTAACCGGAATGAAGTTGTATCCCATCTCGTTTAATAAATCAGTAAGTCTCCCTCGATAGGCCTCGATTGGAAGATGGCATTTGCCCGCAATTCTTAAATTCGAAGTATAGATTTCGACCGCAAGTTTATTCTTCTGAATAACCGGACTTGTTGGCATAAGTTCCTCCCTACTTATTTTCTCATTTCCACCTTCATTTTTATTTTCCTCCTATCTAATACACTTTGCAAACCTTCGCCTTCCATCATTGTGAGTAAACAGCTCGTTTTAAATGAAAAAGTAAAAAAGAAAAATAAAAAACTACCTGCCTACCGTGCCTGCCAGCCTGCCTGCCGGTAGGCACGGTAGGCACAGCGGTAGGCACGGAAATTTAAAATTAAAAATGTTTAAATCAAAACGCAATTAACAATCAGGATATCAACTGCCACCAGGAAAATCAAAAATGTAAAAACGGCCTTTAAACTCAGCCGTTAGCCCCTAACTTTTAGCTAAAACACATCTAGGGCAGAAAAACCACAATCACCCTCCCCCGCCAGGGACGGACAGTCCTAACCCCTCCCGTCAAGGGAGAAATGAGAAGTTGACAAGGAGAAATATCCCCGTTTAGTTATCATCCGAACTACCATCTATATTCAAACTATCGTTAATTATCGAATTGTTGACCAAAACCACCACTTGCTCTGAAACTTCGGTGCCCGCCGTATAATGCGCTTCGACCATCAGTGTATGTCTACCACCGTTCGTTTTTGTGGTGTCCCAGTAATATATATAAGTAGAGCTGGAGCCATCTCCTTCAAGTCTTCCAACTTCTTCTCCGTCTATATAAAAGACTACACACATGATATTTCTGTGTGTGGCCGGATCGCTACCGACATTCGCGGTGATATTCACGGTGCCGCAAACCTCCGCGCCGTTGCTTGGAGAGGTTATGCTCACTGGTGAAGTGTTTGTCTCGTTGTTTTCTTCCTCGATGCCTTCATCGGACGAGTCCTCACAAGAGTTGCCTTCCTCTTCCTGGCCCTCTTCACAAAGATGGTCCTCATCTTCATTGCACTCGGAACCGCAACCCCCATTGTTACAATCCTTATCGCAGTCGCATCCACCTTCATCACAGCTACAATCTTTATCACAATCACAACCACCATCGCTCCAACAACCGGCGGTAAATGTGTTTCCCGTGCTCGTTTCCGTGTCCGTGAAAAGGGCGTACGTTCCCCCGCTAACCATCGCAACGGATACCATTAACAAAGCAATGAAAACCGCCGCTATCCTGTTCATATAAACTACCGCCTTTTAATTAAGACACGTCACCTGTTGACTCATCAACCAATTCCCCATCGGTTGGCTCGGAAGTCTCTTTTTTCTTTGTGCCCTCTTTTACACACTTAAAGATATTTCTAATCTCGCCAATTATTATAAAAACGGCGGGAAGAATTATTAAAAGCAGAAAGCCGTTCCTTGTTTTGGTAAAGTTGACGAAATAACCGGCGTAGGGAACGCTAAAACCCGCTTCTCCGAGGACATCTGCCGCCGAAACCACCCAAGTATCGGGGTCCTCGTTGGCGTCGCCCTTGGTCTTAAAACCCAAAGCCCCGCCCTCGTCGACAACCTCCACCACCCTGTGAGTAGTGAGACTTCCGGGATGATCCTCAAAAACCTTTGAGTCCTGTGGAGTCTTGAAGGTGATGATGTCATCCACCGCGATATCGGCTACCTCTATCGGGCTCACCAGAACCACGCTCCCCACGTGAATTTCCGGCTCCATGCTTCCGCCCAAGACCACCAGGGGCTTATAACCCTTAATCCAAGGCGTTTTCTCAAATGGTCTGGACTGCATAAACACGGAGAAAACGGCCAGCAGAAGCAACAATGCTAAGATAATTGCCGTTACCCATTTAAAGAATTTTTTTATCATTTTACTCCAGCCCCACTTAGTCGGTAGTCGGGAGTCGGGAGTGGGGAGTTTGTTTGTGGGCTGGTTTGCTGGTTTTTCCCATTCCCCTTTACCCTTATTTTTCTCTATTCTCTCAGCCATCTGCTATCAGCCAACTGCTATCAGCCAACTGCTATCAGCCCCGCCAAAGGCGGGCAGGCATCTGCTATCTGCTAACTTATCACAAATATATAAAAAGATATAAGGACGGGCGCAAGGGGTTTGTGGCCCCTCACACCATTTTTCACTTCGCTTCGCCTGTCTACCGACAGGCAGGTCTGTACTTGTTAATCACTCACATCTACTGGTTCCTATCCTGGTTCAGGGTAAACATAAAAGTTGTATCCAAAATGTCTCCCTGGAAGTCGTTTCCAGCTCCAGAATTGAACTGAAGAGTCATGCTAATATCGGCAAGTTGGATTCCCGCTTGTGGAAGAGGTAAAACATCCACCTCGCCTACTCTTAGATCGTAGAGATCCTTAGCTAAGTTTCCATTAGCATCTGTTATACGCGGCAAACAGTCCACCTCAATATTGTCGTAACTGTAAACCATCTTGCTGATTATCATCTCTCCAGCCATCTTGTCTGCTGATGTATTTTCCTCGGTGTCCGATTCCGGACCCAGTGGGTCGGTGATAGCGTAGAAGCAAGTAATCTCCATATGGTCTGCATAGATGCTGCCGAAGTTTTTGAAGTCCACGCTACCATATACGATGTCCCCGGGCTTCATGTCTGACAAAGTCCATTCAGCACCAATGCCGTCGAACCAATCAATACCGCCGTCCCTAATCATCAAGTCCAGAGTTCCAGCAGTAAATGTATTACCGCTGGAGGTTTCCGTATCGCTGAAGTAAGCGAACGTCGCTCCGCCAACCAGGGTCAGTGTCATGGCAATTGCCAGCACAGACATAAGTATTCGTCTGTTCATACTCATTCCCCCAATCCTTTAAGGGATAAGGGATGATTAAATCAATCACCCCCTTGGTTGGTTTACTGCTGGGTAAGCAGGAACTCGAAGGTCCAGGTGATACCGTCTCCCTGATAGTCATTGTCAGCAGCGGTGTCGAACTGAACAGTTAGAGAATATGTGTGGGTTCCGTTCGCAGCCATGTTAGTGTCATAGGAGTACCACGTTCCGAGTTGACCTGGGCTACCTGGATAGTCTGCTAGAACCACCCCGCTGATATCATTCACCATGTCAAATACTGTGATCCGGGTATCCCCGTCAGTGTCCGGAATTGAAACAGCATTTCCATCCACGGTGAAAGCGGTAATTAACAACATCTGGGCAACTTCATCAGCTGTCATGTCCGCATAGGGATTAGGACTGCCGTCGGCCGTCACATACCAGGAAGTCGCATAGAGAGAACCTGGCAGGGTACCAACATTCGTCACCGTGATGCTGCCTGAGGCGCTATCCCCGGGTTTCATATTCGTCAAACTGATTGGTGCTCCCCCGCTCTCTGTAAGAGTAAGGTCAAGTGTCCCAGCAGTGAAGGTGTTGCCTGAGCTGGTCTCGGTGTCGCTAAAGTAAGCAAAAGTTCCCATACCGACCATCATGGCCGCCACCGCAATCACCATCAAACTAGTTATTATCTTTCTAGTCATTTATTTTTTCCTCCCTTCTTGGGCGCGGATTCTCGCAGATTAATGACGCAGATTTACGCAGATTTACGCATATTTACGCGGGTTAATCGCGGGTTACCGCTTCGCTACCCCGACCGTCCTGGCGTGAAACTACGCTTGGCCTCATCCTTAATCTTTTTTGCCCTAACCGGGCGGTGGTTGGCCAAACCAAGCTACGCCTCTCGACTCCCTTGTACTCAGCCACCAGCTATCAGTCTCCAGCTGCCAGCTTTTTTTAGTCTCCAGTCTCCAGTCTCCAGTCTCCAGTTTTTAGTTTTTAGCTCCTAACTCCCGACTAACAGACTCCCCACTACCGACTAACTAGTCGGGCAAAATCTGATGCGATGGCTTCGATATCACCTTCTTTATGGTGGAAACAAGCACGTTACTTGACACGCTTTTTAACACGTAAGCATCGGCCCCCGCCTCTTTGCTTTGCTCCTTGTAATCAACGGTGTCGTGAGCGGTTAAAACCACCACTTTTGCCGCAGGGTGAATTTCTTTAATCTTTTGCATGCTGGTTATTCCATTCATCACCGGCATTGCCAAATCCATGAGCACCACATCGGGCGAAAGCTTGTCGTACATTGAAATTGCTTCCTCCCCGTTGGATGCTTTTCCCACAACCTCAATTTCCGGCTGAAGATTTAAAAATCTGCACAGAACACATCGGAACCTTTCATTGTCTTCCGCCACCAGAACTTTTATTGATTTCACCGCTGCCCCTACTAAGTTTCCGAAAATACTCATTAGCCAAATCTTAAGAGAGAATGAAAAGGATTGCTCCATCCCAGGGGATGGTTTTTACCTGACTTTTAGGATGGTTTTTTACCTGACCGAAAGGATAGGAAGAGACGAGTGAAGAAATAAAAATGAAAAATGTTAAAAGCAGCCTTTAATTTCAGCTGTTAGCCCCTAGCCTTTAGCCAAAACACATCTAGGGCAGAAAACCCACATCACCCTCCCCTTCATCCCCTCCCGTCAAGGGAGGGGGAATTTAGCCATCAGCTTCTAGCTTTAGCAAAATTAAAAACAAAAGTTTTATTGATTTGGTTTTAAATATCCCGTGGTTCTCGCTAAAGCGACTCTGAACACGCCGTCAAACAAGTGAAGCTCGAGTAGCAGCGGCACCGTGCCTACCGGCAGGCACGGAAATGAAGGAGAATAAAGTTTCGCAATGAGAGAGTTAACTGAGAAGATGCGCACCGTGCCTTCAATAGAAGGAGAAGAACGAGATTGCCACGCCCCGCAAAAATGTAGCGGGACTCGCCGTGCCTACCGGCAGGCAGGGCAGGCAGGTCGTTTTTATTTTTTATATTTTCATTTTTAATTTGAATGGCTAGAATCTAATGAAGGGCTTCGGATTTGAAAAGCTCGTGACGGTGGGCTAAAGAGGCGGCTTCAACACGATTTTTAACCCCCAGCTTGTGGAAGAGATTTCTAATGTGGAACTTAATTGTGCTTTGAGAGAGATAAAGTCTCTTTTTTATATCGGTGTTGCTTGCACCCGAAGAAATCAATTGCCATATCTCCATCTCTCTGGAAGTAAGTCTTCTTAAAATGGATTCGCAATCACCGTGCTGAAAAGATGAGACAAGACTTGTTGTCGCTTCCAAAGAAAGCGGGCTGTGGCCATCTGCCGCGCGCTTCACGGCCTCGACCAGCTTCCTGGGGCCTATGGTCTTGGTCAGATAACCGCTTGCCCCATTATCTAAAGCGGACCTGACGTGACTTTCATCATTAGAAACAGTGAGCATAACTACCTTTAAATCTGAAAATTTGGACCGCAGTTCTTTTAGAACCGAGATTCCGTCCATATCGGGAAGCCTTAAATCCAACAAAACCACATCAACATCGAGAGAATCTACCAATCTAATAGCTTTTTCGCCTGTTGAGGCCTCTCCTACAACATGAATACCGGCATACCCACTTAAAGCCTTTATTATCCCCGTTCTCATTAAGGGATGGTCTTCAACTACAACCACTCTGACCATGTCCATCCGGCTCCCTTTCACTTTTCGGCTCCCAAATTGGAACTTTGACTTTAATCTTGGTGCCTTTGCCCGGCTCGCTTACTATATCTAACGTTCCGTTAATAAGTCCTACCCTTTCATGCATCCCCATCAAACCAAAACAATCTGTTTCCGGCATAGACTCTATTGCCTCCTCGACCAAGAAACCCTTTCCGTTATCGATAACAGAGCACTCTATCTCTTTTCTTTTCAGACACAACTCAACATCTACTCCATCGGCATCAGCATGTTTGTGGACATTGTTAAGCGCCTCCTGAATAACCCGAAAAATTGCAATTTGCGCAGATGAGGTCAGCCCCCGTTCTTCTCCAACAATTTTTAAATTAACATTTATACCCGTTCTGACTTTAAATTCTTCAATATAGCATTTTACTTTAGGTATAAGTTCTTTTGACGTCAGACAGCGAGGATAAAGTTGGTGAATTATATTGTGCAATTCTTCTAACGCCGATTTAAGGATCTCTTTTAACTCAATATATTCTTTTTTTAAATCATCCGTCTCGACAAGTTCTTCCATAATGCCGATTTGCAAAAGAGCGCTGGAAAGAGATTATTGGGCGGGCCCATCATGCAAATCGAACGCCGTCCTTTTCCTTTCCTTTTCTTGAATCTCGGCAATCTTGGAGAATATGTCCGCGGAAGAAGAAACCTTTTTGAGGGTACTCACATGCCCCTCCTTTTTGACTTTGCAAAGCACTTAACTGAAACTTTTGTCTGTTATTTAATGAGGTTCTTCCTTAGAATCTTCCCTGCCTGACGGTAGGCACGGCGTTTCTGCGTTTTCATCTTCGGTGGAGTGAGATTTAAAATCATATCCACAATTGTGACATGGGGGTAAATTCGTTCTTGATGATGTGTAATTTTCAGCTCCACACTTTGGGCAGACAATCATTTGCATTATTTTACTCCCTTTCTAAGCTTATAAACAATTCATTATAAACCCATAAATAAATTTTGTAACCTGTCCTTTGGTATGGAATTTGAAAAAAATTTAAATTTTTTTGTTTAAGTTTTCTTTACAATTCCGTGCTCGATAGCAAAGATTGCAGTTTGAATGCGATTGCTTTTCCCCATTTTCTTTTTAATTTTATAGACGTGATACTTCGCGGTGCTAGAAGAAATTTCGAGCTCAAGAGCTATTTCTTTATTTGTATGACCCGCGGCAATAAGTTCCAGCACCTCTATTTCTCGAGCTGTTAGATCGAGCTCAGCGATTGATTCGTTTTTCAACTTAACTTTTTCTACTATTTTTCTGGCAACTTTCGAATCTAAAGGATATTCCCCTTCATAAGTTTCTTCTAGCGCTTTTAATAACTCTTTTGGTTGAATATCTTTAAGTAAATATCCATCTGCTCCCGCCTCAATGGCTTGCTGTATTAACTCATCATCCGCAAAAGAGGTGAGAACCATTACCTTGATTTCCGGTAACAACTTTTTTATCTCTCTGCAAGCGGAAATTCCATCCATTTCCGGCATCTTCAAATCCATCAATATAATATCGGGCATTAGCTCGTCAATCTTAGCTAACGCCTCTTGGCCATTGGCTGCCTCTCCCACAACTTCCAACCCCTGGATTTTAAGCATTGCAATCAGATTATTGCGAACTAAGTCGTTGTCCTCGGCAACAAATAACTTAACTTTTTCCATCTAATTCTCCTTGGTTGGAATAATAGCTTCAACTTTAGTTCCAGTATTAATATTACTGATGATATTCAGTGAGCCGCCTAAGCTCTCCACCTTATCTTTCATGCCAACCAGCCCTAAACTACCTCTTTCCTCCGCTTCTAAAAATGTTTTCCTTACATCAAATCCTTTTCCGTTATCACAGATGATTAGCTCAACAGTATCTTTCCCGTAAACCAACTTTACCTTCACACAATCTGCTTCCGCGTGCCTGACCACATTACTTAAAGTCTCTCGCATAATATGACAGATCTTTCTTTGAACATCATTTGATAAATCTCGCTCAATCCCTTCGGAGATAAATTTAATGGGGACTTTATAGAGCTCATCAAACTGATTTACATACATATTTAGGGCCTTAGCTAGCCCGATTGATTCTGCTAAGTGATTCTTTTGCAAATCGAATATATAATTTCTAAGTTCCTGCAAAGCCAGCGAAACCTCCCCTTCCAAATCTTCAACCATCTTAATCGCTTCCTCTGGTTTCTCAGAAAGAAGATTCCGACAAATTTCAAGACCAACGTTAACCCCAAAGAGAGACTGGACCACTCCATCGTGCATCTCTCCCGCGATGCGTTTTCGCTCATCAACTAATATAAACTTCTGTTTTTCCTCAACAAGCCTTGTGTTCTTGATGGCTGTAGCGCCAAGACTCGTTAAAGTGCTCACAACCATTTTGTCATTATCATCAAAAAGCTTTGGGGCCACAACGATTAAAACCCCTATTTTTTCGTCCTGAACTTTTAAGGGAAAACACATGAGCCACCCTTCTCCTCTCTCCTTTTTCTTCCAAGGCCTGGGGCAGTAATTCGCATCTTCAACATACTTTTCCATATCGCTTAAGATTTCTATTCTCAATATCGCTGAATGACGCTCTAATTCTTTTTTAGATTTAGAAATCGTTAAGGTTGATAAATCAAGACACAATTCGTTGGCCCTCTCGATAAAAAGACAAAGCCCGGCTTCTTTTGCCTTTGTAGCTCTTTTTATGCTAACAACAACTTCATCCATTACTTCTTGTAACGAAAGTTTTAAAGTAAATGTCGTCGCCATCGAATAAATCGATTTCAAGATCTCAACCTGGGACTCCAATTTCTTTCTTGTTCTCTCAAGAACAGCTTTATTTTCATCCAGTCGCTCCATTAACATAGCGGGGTAAGCAAAAAAGACACCAATCAAAAAGTAGCTGAGTTGATCGGCTATAAGATCATCGCCAAATCCTATCTCCAACATTTTTTGAGGAACAAAACCATTCAATGCAAGCGCTGAAAGATTTAGAATGGCTGAAATAGATGCCCCTATGAGGCCACCTTTAACTTTACCTACAAGAGCAGCAATTAAAAGAGGGCTGAATGAGTAGAGATAATAAGGACTTCGCCAACCGCCGCTTAAAGCAACGAGACCAAAACATACCAGATAATCTATACCCAGAAGAAATAGTTGCTTTTTAACTCTCCTGTAAATAAGTGGGTGGTAAGCTGTGAGGATAAAATTATATAGGAATACAAAAATGATAAGAGACCAAGCTCTTGCGGAAGGAATTTTTGGAACGGCTCCCAAGGAAAGAAGTGTTAAAGCCAAAAACCAGTTTGCCCAACGGTAAAGAATTAAAAAAACGGAAACCCTTTCTTCTCCAGATGCTTTAAGTGACTTCAAAAAAGGCAACCTGCTCAACTTGAAGTCCATTTCCCCCCCTGTTAAAAATTTCACAAGCTAACTAAATAAAAAAACCGTAAAATTAATTATTTCCCGAGTCCCCAAAAAACATCTATTAAGTTATCCCTGTGTTCAATTAATTTAAAACAATCTAGCTAAGGTTTAACCAAAAACCCCTGTTCCTCGTCTAATAAGCTCTTTTTTCAAATAAAATATATGATTATATTATCGACAACTCTGGAGATATTACGCACAAGAGACCAACTGTCCAGTTACTATTCCGTTCTTTTGGTGGGGTAATTTAAACCTACTGCTTAACTTCATAGCTACAAACATTGCGTGTTGGACTTAAAACATTTATTTGGGAAGTGGACCTATAAGCCGGATTCTGTCCCTCCCACCAGAGGCGGGATTGGGTAGCCATTCATCTTGCCCCGGCGTCGCCACCGAGGTCGTGCGACCAACCCGGGAGTTGTGACGCAACGGGCCACCACGATTCCTCCCCTATTTGGTCTTGCTCCGAATGGGGTTTGCCAAGCCCCTGCTTTACAGCAGAGCTGGTGATGCTCTTACCTCACCGTTTCAGCTTTCCTTCGACTCACTCCAACTATGTTGGAGTTCACTCAGGATAAATCCTCCTTGTTCAGAAGAACCCTCCCGAATATGAGTCAAAGGGTTTTCTTTTCTGTGGCACTTTCCGTCGGATCACTCCGCCCTCGCGTTACGAGGCATCCTGCCCTTTGGAGTCCGGACTTTCCTCCCTCCGCCAAAAGCCTGCCTACCGGCAGACGGGCGGAGAGCGACTACCCGGTCCACTCCCACTTATAAATTTAGCAAAATACCTGCTAAAAATCAATTTTTAATAAAAATTTAAATACTCCCCCATTTAAATAACTTTTCTATATCAATAAAAGATGGTTCCTAAATTTGATATTTCCTCACAAGGTTGTTGCAGCTTGAGAAATCGTTGAAAGGAGCCACCCCCTTAATTGCCCTGGTTAAAGACCCAATATTTACATCACAGCCATCTGTTTTTTAAGCTAACTGCAAAAAGATTTTTTTAAAAATTTTTTAAAAATTATATTGACATAAAAATCGGTTATGCTAATATTAAGTTAGTCCTAAGAAGTCCTACAAGGTGAACTTTGAAAGTAAGCGTACCAGTAGCGGCCTTAAGGTAGAAACCGAAGAACTGATTCGTGAGAAGAGGTCCAGTAAGAAACTATTAACGGGTGCGAAAAGGAAAGCTTACAAGTAAAAGGTAACTTAATGAAGATTTCTTGGGACTTTAAATTTCCCCCCATGGTTAATAGAGGCACGGGTCTCGAGAACCCACTGGGGGGTTCTTATTAATCTTCAATCCCTCTCCGCGCTTTAACTCCATCATCGTATGGATGTTTTATTTTGACCATTTCAGTTACTAATTGAGCGGCTTCGATAATCTTAGGCGAAGCGTGCCTTCCAGTTAAAACTAACTCTAAGTGATCGGGTTTTTCTTTAATAAGGGTTAGAACTTGCTCGGTCTTTATTAGTCCAAAATGAATCGCTACATTTATTTCATCCAAAATTATCACATCATAAGAACCTTTGAGCATAATATTCCGTGCTTTTGCGAATAGACTTTGTGCAAGTTTAGCATCCTCATTAGAAGGTTTGTCATAAAAACAACACTCCCTACCACCCTGCTTGATAACAAAGTTAGGACCAAGAATCTCAGCAGCATATAACTCGCCGCTTTCTTGGCCCTTTAAAAATTGAAACATACAAACTTTTAAACCCCGCCCAACTGCTCGCATGGCCAATCCTAAGGCAGCAGTGGTTTTCCCTTTGCCTTCGCCCGTATAGACTTCAACTAATCCTTTTTTTAATTCCGTCTCTTTACTCCTTACCCTATCAGTCGGGAGTCTCTTGGTGGGGAGTCGGTAGTTTGTTAGCCAGATTGCTGGTTTTACCATACTCCATACTCCGTAAGTCGGTAGTCAAACTTTTTAATTAAAAAATAAAATATAAAAATGCCGTGCCTGTCGGCAGACAGGGCAGGCAGGTCGTTTTTATTTTTTCATTCTACTTTTTTCATTTAACTTTACTCCTATTTCAATCTTCACAATAAGTTATACACGCTTTTGGCGATTCCCAAACATTTATCTTTTTAAGAAAAACTCGCTGGGGTAATAGCTTCTTTATTTCTTCAAAAAGATGTTTCGCTAAGTTTTCTCCGGTCGGAGAAAGTATATCGAAAGGCGGAACTTCATTTAAATGTTTGTGGTCAAATTTTAAGAGAATTTTATCTACTTGATCTTTTAACTCTCTAAAGTCATAAACCAAGTCTATCTCATCTAATTCTTTTCCGGCAACAACAACATCAACATTCCACGTATGCCCGTGAAGGTTGCGACACGGGCCGGGATAACCCCGCAAACTATGCGCCGCATCAAAGTGAGCTTTAATCATGAGTTCATACATCAATAAATTCACCCCATCTTGATTTTTCTGTCGAAACCAATAAAAGTGGCTGCCCGATGCTCAAAAAAAACAAAGCGTACAACTACTTGCAGTTCACTCCGGGCCACATTATTTTAGAATAAACTTTCTTGTCCGGATGCTATTCCAAGTTTTGTAATCCGTTTTTCTCCAGATAGATAATCTTCAATTGCCTGATTGGCCAATTTATCGGCTTCACTATTTTCTTCACGTGGAATGTGACTTATCGTCACCCCTATATAGGAAGACAACAATCTCTTGGCTTCCTTGAAGAGTGGTTTTAAGCCAGCATTTTTCACCTTATAAAAACCATTCAATTGTTGAACTAAAAGTTCGCTGTCTGAATAAATTATTATCGAATTGGATTTAAGCTTTGCGGCTTCTCTTAGTCCAAAAATCAGTGCTGAATATTCAGCCACATTGTTTGTAGCTTTCCCAATGTATTCATTAAAAGAAAGGTGTTCGTGACCAGACTCATTTGAAATGGTTCCTCCGATTCCAGCATGACCCGGATTCCCTCTGGCTGCCCCATCAACTCGTAATATCAACCGCGCCTCTTGGCAAGTAATTTTTTCTGTCATCATTTGTAATACAATATCCTTTCGCAATGGGAACATCTCCACAATCTATCGGAACTTAGAATCTTATCTAATTCTTTGAAGGGAAGTCCAACAAAACATCCCTGGCAAACCCCGTCTTGTAAATCAGCAACTGCCAAACTATCCTTTTCGCAAAGAGATTCATACAAAGACAGAACATCTTCTTTTAGGCAAGCAGTTAATTCGTCGCGTTTAGCAGTCTCATCTTGAAACGCTTCGTCAATTTGGGTAACCACCAATTTGTGTTCGGTCATCAAAACATCGTTTTCTTCTTTCATTCTTTTTAGAGATTTTACTAAATTTTTCAACTCATCTTCCAGGTTCTCTGTGCCCTCTAATACTTCAAGTAAACTTAACTCAAGATTGTCTCTCTTTTCTTTCAATGATTTTATTTCTTTCTGAATGTCCATCAACTCTTTAGGGTTTTTAATCGAACCCCCATAAAGCTTCTTATCTTCCTTGTTTATTTTCTCTACTAATAGCTCTAATTGCCCATCAAGCTCCCTTTGCTTTTTGGCTTCATCATTCAACTCTGCTTTCTTTAAACTATAAACACGTTTTGACTTTGCAAATTCTTTCTTTAGATCATTCATTTTTTTAATTTGAGGTAAAGATTTCTTTTTCGAAAGCAATTCGTCTCTCTTAAAATCAATGTCCTGAATTTTTTTCAGTAAAATTACCTCTTTGTTCATTCCTTATCTCCCTAATTTGGATAATCTAATAATACCTTTAAGGCATTCGGGTTACAACAATATCTCTTTCTCAACCAAAGCTCGATACTCATTCCTTAGCAAATTACTTAACTCCCCCGGCTTGTTCCATTTTGATTCGACAGAGTCTCCAATCGAATTATCTTTAATTCGAGATATAGGCATGATTTCAAAGAGAGAATTTGTCAAAAAACACTCGGAGCAAGAAAATAGCTCCTTAAGACAGAAATTTTTTTCAGTTATCTTTAAGCCCAAGTTTTCGGTCAACTCAAAGACAACCTCACGAGTAATTCCCGGCAAAACTCCTGCCTCACAAGGTGGTGTTACTATTATGCCATCGCGAACAATAAAAATGTTGCTAACGGAGCCCTCTGTTACAAAACCGGACTGATTTATAAAGATGACCTCATCCGCCCCACTCTGCTTTGCCTCCAGTCTGCCAATTATATTCTCCAAAAAATTCAGGGACTTTAGTTTAACGATAGGAGAAAATTGATTTTGACGGAAATCTGACACCTTCACCTTAAATCCTTCTTCATATTGTTGCGGAGAATACATATCAAATTTCTTCGTGACAATTACAACCGTGGATTTGGAGTTGACATGCGGACTTAAACCGCCTTCCCCTGCTCCTCTGGTAATAGTAAGTCTCACATATGCATCGGTTAGCTTGTTTCTTTTAATGGTCTCGAGAAGCGCTTGTTCTAAATAGGATTGACTGAAAGGACATTTAATCTTAATAATATCGAGAGATTTTAATAAACGTTTAAGGTGTGCGTCAAGTCTAAATATTTTGCCATTATATGCTCTCATCGTCTCAAACAGACCATCTCCATATAAAAATCCTCTGTCAAAAACGGATACTTTTGCTAAATTACCCTCTATGAACTCTCCATCTATAAAAACCATGTTTTCACTCATAATTTTCTCCACGAGTTTCAATATGTATTCAGTTCGATTTCCCGTATTCTCCCAACGCTTTCAACATCGCTTTAGCTTTCTGTAAACTTTCGAAGTACTCCATTCGGGGCTCAGAATCAGCGACAATTCCCGCTCCGGCTTGAGCATAAGCAACATTATCTTTAATTACAATGGTTCTAATAGCAATATTTAAATCCATATGACCTGAAAAACTTAAGTAACCAATTGAGCCGGTATAGATGCCCCTTCTGGTTGGCTCCAGCTCATCTATAATCTCCATCGCCCTTATCTTCGGACAACCCGTAATTGTCCCGCCGGGAAAACAAGCTCTTACAACATCCAGTAAGTCTTTGTCTGGTAAAATTCTGCCTCTGACGTTTGAAACTATATGAATAACATGAGAGTACTGTTCAATCACCATCAACTCGTCAACACAGACACTTCCATAATCACATATGCGTCCCAAATCGTTTCTCTCCAAATCAACGAGCATTATATGCTCGGCTCTCTCCTTCTGATTAAGCACAAGATCTACTGAGAGCTTCTCATCTTCCAGATAATCAATACCGCGTCTTCTCGTACCCGCGATGGGTCTGGTCTCTGCAATACCCCTTTCGACCTTTACTAACCGTTCCGGGGAGGAGCTGACAATATCTATATCTTTAAAATTTAAGTATGCTGCAAATGGAGACGGATTAACCCTCCTTAAAATCTTATAAAGCTCAAATGAATCCCCGATAAACGGTGTATCCAACCGCAAAGACAGATTGGCCTGAAAGATATCACCCGCAAAGATGTATTCTCTGGTTTGTCTAACAATCTCTTCAAACTGTTTCTGAGTTAAGTTTGCGCAAGCTTTACCAACACAAATAAATGATTTTTGGACTCTTTTTTTCTCAAGTTTGGCAAACGACTCCTCAACCTTTTTAACCGCTTCAAGATAGTCAAGTTTTAGATTTCCATCAACCGGCGCAGTGGTTATGACAAAAAGAGTCTTATCAAAATGATCGAAAATAAAGGCGATGTCGAAAAAGTGGAACTGGCAATCTGGCATCTTGGTGTCATCTATGGTTCCGTCCGGTATTTTTTCAAACCATCTACCCGCATCGTAACTAAAATATCCAACTGCCCCTCCACAAAAAGAAGGTGCCTTTGGAAGCGAAAGAGCTCTGTATTTCGTTAAGACCTTTCGTATCTCAGTAACAGGATTACCATTAAACTCTTTGATTGCTTCGCCTCCAGTCAATTTCACAATGCCATCTTTGCTTTCAATTGTTAGGAAGGGATTGACTGCAAATATTGAATACCGCGATATCTTGGCAGAACCTTTGAGACTTTCAAGTAAGACCCCTAAATTACCTACCCCGGCTTTTGAAGCTAACTCAAGAAAATCATCTTCGAAAGGCATTATCTTGCAGACGGGAATACGTTTTCCTTTTTCAGCCAGCTTATTAAACTCTTCAAAACTCGGATAAATCAAATTTTTCCTCCGTAAAAAAATGGCACCCGATAGCTGGGTGCCATTTAAGGCTTACATGCTATAAAAAGTCTTTATTTTTTTAATTTAAGTCAACTACCAATAACTAAATTCTCAATATTCGACTCGGTAAATAAATTTCCCTTGCTCAAGACGTCCTCTTCGCTTTTTAAAAACGGCTTGCCATTCGAAGCTTCATAACTAAGTCCTCCTCCGCTCTTTCGAGCTTCGGAAGGACATTCTTCGCCTCAAGTATGATAAATTAGCTTGCCATTCGAAGCCCATAGGGCGAAGAATGGTGGGCGATACAGGGTTTGAACCTGTGACCTCTGCCGTGTGAAGGCAGCGCTCTCCCACTGAGCCAATCGCCCTTTTAGTTATTAGTTAAAATACAACTCAACAACCAATAACTTAAAAACAATAAATAGGTCCCTCGACTCGGTAAATAAATTTCCCTCGCTCAGGACATTCTCCCCACTTCTTAAAAACGGCTTGCCACCTCTCGACCCTGAGCTCGAGGTCGAAGAGTAAGCAAACGAAGTGAGTCGAATGGTGACCCGGTAAGACTATCCCAGGTACCAGATACTGGTCTAACGATTAGAACCCACCCTATAGAGTATGTTACCAAAAATCCGGTAGATGAGAAAGTGTTGGATTTTTTGCCTGATTCTCCTCCATACCAAGTTCACCTAACTTACTCATCGTGTTTTCATCTATAAATTGGTACTCTGTGTTCCCTGGCATCAGGCTGAAAACTACAAATACTTTTCTTTCTAGATCAGCGTTTTCTCTAGCAAATTGCAAAAACCTGTGTTGTAGGTTCCCACCCTGGCTTTTCTAAGCTCCTTAAATAGCTTCACCACTGCGCTCTTATTCACCACTCCCTATATCTGCCAACTTTACATACAACCAAGACGATTACTCCAATAATTATTCCAGCAATCGCTCCCACAACTGCACCTATTATTCCCATACCGACTATTCCTCCCGGAGGTAGCTCGTGAGAGGGTAGAAATAATCCTATGACAGCCATAAGAATCGCCCCCAAGGTTGTGCTAAAAAGAAAGCAAAAAAGAAAGCTACGAAAAGCTTTGGATTCTTTGAATTCCTTTACCGGCTTTTCGGTTTTTACGTATTTCCTTAAATCTCCCTTAAGCTCTTCAAATTTTTCTTTGCCCAAGCAATTCCGGTTTACACTCCACCCAACCTTTTTCCCTGCCGAAGTTAGACCACTTATTGATAGTTTTTTACTGGTTTCAGCAACCCGTATATTCTGGGTTATCCTTCGCTTCTCCTGTCCAGACTTTACTCTGAGACTTATTCCATCCTCTCCGAAAGCAACTTCCCTTATTGACCAAGGTAGCAACAATGCATCGCTTAGCGTTGCGTATAGAGTCCACAAAGCAAAAAGAAGCATTCCTATTCGTTCCCCAAGAGAAGCAGGGGTAAGAGATAGAGTACTAGCACGGCTCATTCCCCATGCACCCAGTATAAAGAAGATCAAAATTATGCCGAAAAACAACATTTTCCATCTCCGTTGCAAAAAATAAACTTTTTCCTTACCCTTTTCTGTCCTATTTGGCTCCACCTCGGGAGCTTTGATGGTTTTCTCTTCTGGCCCTTCTTCTAACAGCACGCTTTCTGTGTGCTTGTCTAAAACCTTGCTCCCGCACTTTTTGCAAAACTTATCTTGCGGTTTTACTTCTTCACCGCAATTTGCACAAAATGACATCCCGCACCCTCCTTTGATGTTCTTTTGTATTTATCTTTTTACGTTTTTATTATTCAAGCACTTAATTTGAAAGTCCTGCAAAAGAAAATAATCATTTCACAAATAGCTTCTGCTCTTTCTTGCTTAAAATCAAATTACCGGAAGTTGAAAAAGAAGCTCCGGAAAGGTTAGAAAAGATTTTGTTACTTTCTTGTTACCCTGAAGAAGAATGAAGAATAAAAAAAGAGGTGATAAATACCGTCTCACCTGCTTTTATGCTGGTGGGCCCAGTAGGACTATCTTCGAACTTTTAAGCGAGCATATCTCTAAAAATCCGGTAGATGAGAAAGCGTTAGATTTGTTGCTTGAGGTGGTATAACGACTGCGTGAGCGGCGAGAGGATTGACTGCACTTAACTTGCTGTTAAATTGAAACTTTGAGAGAACACAAAACTGGCCAAGAAGTCGGAGCCCTCTCGTCTGCTCCACGTAATGTTAGGCCTGTTCCACCAACAATTAGTTCGTGCAATACGGCTCCGACTAATTTAATTATTCATTGCAGCAGTAAGTATGTTTTTAACGCTTTTAGAAAACTTATGAACATCATATGGTAGTGATGGTACCTTCCCGAATGTTTGCTTATTCTTTAGGTCTGCAATAAGTATGTTGCCACCGCCGCCTTTGAGTCGAAGTACTCCAAATAATCCAAAGGAATCAGAAGAAAGCGATTTTAGTAAGTCTTCGGATACCTCTTCTGCTAGAAGACAAATTAAAAAGCATTTTCCCCATATAAAGCTTTTCGATTTCTTACTTATGGTCTCGAAGTTTTGCTGCCACTCAGATACAGCATCTTGGTTCAATTGAGATATCCTCTTTACCAATACGTTCCATTTTGTCAGTGTGAAACGTCGAGACCCGACCAAATCAAAATCGATTTCCATGTAGGGACCGTTATTTAAATTCTTCCATCCCGACTTCGACAGTTCAGATTTAATGTAATCAATATTCATGGTTTGACCCTCCTTTTGATTTGTTTTTGCGTCTTATGCTGTTCGGCCCAACGTTCGAGTTCAGCAGGGCCGCGCACAGGACTCAAGTAACCAGGTGAGATTCGCTTCGCGGCCTCCGCTGCAACGAATTGTTGGGCGCGTGTTGAAATACCATTATGCTTCGGTACTATCTGGCTTCTTCGCCTGGGAAATACTGTCAGCCAGATTTCCAATTTCAACCAAGAATTCTTCAAGCTCTGGAAATGATACTCCATATTTATCGGTCTGAATCCCTGTGTTAGTGAGCCAAACCACATGCATATGATCTGAAGATAACTCTGACGGATTAAAATGTCTACTTACATTATAAATCCAATTCAACCTTTCATAATTGCTACCATCATCTTTGTCAAAGAGCTTTCTCCTCGGGATTTTTCTGGTGAAATCATATGCCTGCCAAAGCATTGCTATGGTCATTTCAAAATGATGCAATGCTCTAAAATAAAGAGAGGGCTTCTTTGATGTTGCGCTTGCAAATTCAATTAAGGCTTGGCGAGCGTATTCATATTCTGTAAATGCGGCCTCTGCACGACGAAGAAAAAAGAAAGCGATTGTTCTTCCTTCCTGTGACACTGAACCACCAAAGATTGAGTTTAAGACAAAATTCGATACCCAAAATTTTGCCTGCTGATAACGCTCCGTAACATCGGGGGCATTACATTGAGTTAATTGAGAAAGTTGCTGTGAAACAAATTTATCGAGAGCATAATTCGTTAATGGCATGTTTATACCTCATTGGAGGCGCCCAACAATTAGTATACTGAATTCCATAATCTATAATTAAATTTCGAGTTAAGACAAGTTTCCCCTTCAAGAATTACCAAAAATCACAGATAAAATGCCTTAAATTCTACTAGCATTCCATAATATACGCCATATTTCGTAATATATAGAGTTCCATATAAACATGAATTTGTATTGCTGATAATTAAAAAGTTAGAGTCCTGCGTGGGTTGAATAAAAAAATGCCTAACTAGCAGGCATTTTTTATCAAAATATGATGGTGGGCCCAGTAGGACTCGAACCTACGACACGCGGATTATGAGTCCGCTGCTCTGGCCAACTGAGCTATGGGCCCAAAATTTGTTTCACAAATTTAGTCGATAGTTTTTAGTTCATAGTCGGGAGCAAATTAAAAACCACTACTATCAAGTGCAATAAAAATTATATCATCCAAACAACAATTAGCAAGAACACACGCCGCAATTACTTATTTAAATCATACTCATCAAAATATTTTGAAACATCGACGTTTGCCATCAAAAGAATCTTAATGAGGTGAGCCCGTTTATCCAGCGGAACCAACCATTTCAGGGCTTCGATTAAATCTTCCTCGATAACTTTTTCTCGACCCGACTTCTTGGCAAGCAGTTCGGCTTGTTCGCGTATTTTAATTTCGGCTTTAGGCATTTTAGATTCCGCTAATTTTTTAAACTTCTCAGGGACGATGCTAAAAACTTTTGCCTTAATTAAATGCAACTTTGTTGAAGCCAATATATCCCATTCCAAAACCGACACCTCTAATTTAAAAGATCAGGTTTAAAAATGCTTTCTAATTATTTATACATAAAAATTGTAAACTTTGACAGTTCTATACTAAAATTACAGAATGACCGAAATATTTGATTTTCACACACATATATATCCTGACCAAACGGCAGATAAGATAATCTTGGGAATTGAAAACCATTATGGTGTAACCAGAAAACACGATGCCACATTAAATGGACTCCTTGCTTCACTCAAAAAAGGTAACATCGATAAAGCCGTCGTCCTTCCGGTAGCAACCAAACCTGAACACGTAAAATACAATGAATGGTACGCAAACCTTTCTAATGTCTCAAATAAGATAATACCCTTTGGTGGGATTCATCCCGATAATGACATAGGTGAACTTGAAAAAATTGCCGCCATGGGGCTGAAGGGAATAAAGCTTCAACCAAATGCCCAGCGTTTTTATCCAAATGAAAGACGTGCTTTTAAATTATACGAAAAAGCACAGGAACTTGGATTGGTTATTGTGTTTCACATTGGAAGAGAACAGGATGGAACAGGCGACTATGCCGAGCCTAAGTTATATGTTGAACTTCTTAAATCTTTCCCAAATCTAAAGGTAATCTTTGCCCATCTAGGAGGTTATCTTGCCTGGGATGACTTAGACTTATTATTGGGACATGATAACGTCTATTTCGACACTGCCTATCTTCCCGGGAACATCGAGGACAAACTCTTTATAAGCCTAATTAATAAAATAGGAATAAATAAAGTCCTTTTCGGAACAGATTTTCCCTTTAGGGATCATCAAGAAGAACACAAATATATCCAAAAATTATTGAATGTGAACGCCGATTTAATCTTAAGTAAAAATCCGAAGAGATTACTTGGATTGTGATGCATCCCCGCCATCAGAAGATTTAGCCAACCGTATCAAATTTCTTCCGGCATTTTTCGCTAAATAAAGCGCTTTATCTGCCTGCCCAATAAGTTCCTCTATATATCTCGCGTCAGATGGATAGGTTGCCAGACCGGTGCTTACAGTTAAGCCACCGGGGACAACCTCTTCCATGGGAAAATCGTGTTTTTCGATGGAACACCTCACTCTGTCAGCGATTTCAAATGCTTCTTCTTTATCGGTCTCCGGGAAAATAACACAAAATTCATCTCCTCCGTATCGAGCAACTATATCGTAAATACGAACTTCGTTTTTGAGTAAAGAAGCTATCTCTTTTAAAATTTTATTTCCCGCTATGTGCCCCAAATTGTCGTTATAAGACTTGAAGCCATCAAGATCTATGATGCTTATCGTTAAGGGATGATTGCTGCGCTTTGCCCTCTCTAATTCCTCCGCCAATTTGTTTTGAAAAGAACGATAATTATGAAGCTCGGTGAGATCGTCGGTTAAAGCTAAGGTTTCAGTAACACTATATAATTGAGCATTCTTGATTGCTATAGCTACCTGTCTAGCAGCGGCTGATATAAAATCCATCTCTTCTTTATTATATTTTCTTTCTTCGACCCCAAAAAGACATATAGCGCCGACGATGCCCTCCCTGGTAACTAGCGGAACTCCTACAAAGCTTTCGCTTTCAAAACCTAAACCGCAATCTCCGGGCTCCAATTCAAGAGGAAGGATTGAAGATTTCCCGTTGAGGATTGCTTTACCACAGATTGAATCCTTAACTTTTCCTTGAAACTTATTTAATATCTCTTTCTTCAAACCCTTGCTTGCACAAGGGACAAGCGCTGCTTCTTGAAAAACTTCACAATGGACACACGTTTGGAGTTTGTCCTTAGTGCTCTTAGAATTATTCTTACAACATAATGTCTCCTGTATTTCCCAACATCTTTTTTGGACCATCTCAAAGGCTGGGCATTCAAAATTGGAACATTTTTTAATATCCCAGCAATAGTGAACGGCACTTGAGTCAATAAGTGAGACAACTCCACCTTTCGCATCACTTATCGTTATAAAAATATTTAAAATTTTCTTTAAAAGACTGTCCAAATCCAATGTGGAAGAAGCCACCTTGCTAACTTTAAACAATGTTGATAAATTTTTCGTCTTTACGTTAACTTTCTCCTCAAGGGTCTTCCCCCAAATTTCAAGAGTTTCTTTTGATTGAATCAATTCTTTGTCTAACTTGAGCCTGCTCTCACTTATAGCTCCCACAAAAAAACCTATTAAAACAAAGAAAAGCCCCCTCATCAAGAAAGCAAAAATTTGACTGCTTGAAAAATCAGATAAATCTAACAGATTGGGGGAAATGTGAAGCAAACAAAGAAAGACGGCTGTCAGCAATCCAGCTTTCAATCCCCACCAGTAAGCAGACAGAACAATTGGAATGTAGAAAACATGGGTGTAAACAACCTCTGTCTTCAAAACATAATGACAAATTATTTCGATGAGAACACAAAAACATAGAAGTAATCCCATGCAAGTTTTTTTCTGTTTATCGGATGAAAGTATATTCTTTATATCTCTTATTTCTGTGCATCCCCTTTTTTGAGAATTTTAAAGCCCTCATTAAATTAATTTCGGCACAAAGAGCCAAATACTTAAATTAAAACAAACTGAGGATAATCGAACCCTAACGTAGATTTTCGAGTTCCAGAAAACTCAAGGCAACGTGGCCAATTATTGCATCTTTTGTCTTAATTTTATCTCTTTTGGCCTTGGGAATTTTCATATTTAACAGGCAAGAACTTTAACTTGATAAATATTTTCAATCAATAGTTATGCTCCTGCCAACTCCACCCTTCTTAGAGCTGTCAGGAAAAGCTCTTGAAATCTCATCTTTATATTTGGTGCAGTGTGAAGCAATGATTAAATTTAAGTTTTTTAATGCATCCGGTTTTTTAAAACCGTGTAAACCACCAATTAAACCGTAGATGCTCCCTTTTGTACTCGCTGCCTGAAGTATAGATTCTACACCAGGATGAGCACAGCCCGTAATAACCAAAAGGCCCTTTGGTGTGCTTAAAATCAAAGATTGCTCGATTACGGTTGAGCCAAGTTCTCCAGTTGTAAAAACACCTTCACAAATTTTTGCCGGTTCTGAAATCTCAAAAAGATTAGCTTCTTTCCGTACCTCGTTCTTTAGGTGACTTGAAAAACTTTTTGGGACATAAACTTCCACATTAGAATTTAGGCTCAGTACATGATTCAAACCACCAATGTGATCCCAATGTTGATGAGAAAGAACTATCGTGTCCAAATCTTTTGGGTGAAAACCAAGTTTCTCCAAATTCGAAATCAATGTATTCCCGTTCCATCCCAGATCAAAGAGAATTTTCTTACCCTTCGTTTCTATTAAACAAGAAAAACCCCAGGCAGATTTTAGACCCTTATTTTTTAAATAAACTTCGTTATCATAAATTATCGTTAAATTCAATTTTTTCTTCCTATACAAAGATTTTTCCCTACGTTATAGATATCTTCGAGAGCAGTTGGGTGCTTTTTTACTTCGCCCTTTTCGTTTATTTTTGGATAATAAAACTCACCGACATATTCTATTGAAGCTGTTGCAAAAAAGTTCTTAATTATCATTTTCGCGTTATTAAAAAAATCGGGACGTTCCTGACCTCCGACGCAAATAAAAAAACCGTTTTTTTCTTCTTTGACATGCGGTTTCTTTAAAATATATCTTGCAACCCACCAACCTTGGAAACGATCTATCATGGTTTTTACCTGAGCAGTTAAGCTCCCGAAAAAAATTGGGGAGGCCAAAAAGATATAGTCCGCCTTTGATATCTCCTCAAAAATTTTCTGCATATCATCTTTTACCGTACAGACACCCGTTTCTTCACAACCACCGCATTCCTGACAGGGCGCTATCTTAAGCTCGTTGATGACCAATTTAGCTACTTCGCAACCTGAGTCCCGTGCCCCCTTCAGCGCCTCATCTAAAAGGATTTCCGTATTTCCGTTTCTTCTTGGACTTCCCGCTATGCCTAGAACCTTCACGTTGCCTCCCACAATTTCAAATTCAACTTAACTTCATGATTAACTTATATCCGTTCCTCGCAGGTACTGCTTTTACGCATCTTATTAACCTTCTTTTAATGATGTTATAATAAAATTATGAACTTTAAGATATTCTTTGGAATTATATTAGGCGGGATTCTCGGTTTGCTTTTCAGCTTTCTATCCAAACAATTTGGTGCTGGATGAAGTTTATTTTGCAATCCGTGGGTTGCAATTATTACAGGTACATTAATTGGATTGTTGGTTGCTCTTAGACTTTAATAATTTTTTTAGAACTACTTTTTGTCGCTTTTCTCCATCAAAACCCTGCATAAATTGGAGCGAGTAACTACGCCAATTAGTTTTTCGTCTCTTGTAACCGGCAACGTTTTTTTGTGCTCAGAGAGCATAAATTTAACAACCTTTTCATCATCATCCTCTTCAACACAGACCGGGTTCTGATTCATATAGTCTTTGACCAAGCTCTCGCCAACCTGACTTAAACGAAGATAATTCTGAGCCCAGTTACGAACAAAAAGCATGTCGGTATCCATTCCAACCTTTGGAAACGCCGATTCAATTATATCCTTTTCAGAAATGAATCCTATAACCTTGCCTTGATCGTCAACAACCGGAACACCGCTCAATCTTGAGTAAGAAAGCATATCTGCAACCTCTTTCAAGGTGGCCATATCCGTAACTGAAGTTAAATCACGTATCATCATATCCTTTACTTTCAAGATAAATCCAACTCCTTAATCTCAATTCTATCAAGAAATCCTTCCACTTGCTCCCTGCTATTTACCTTCGCTTCAACATGCAAAACACTAGCAACAGAAGCCGCGGCTCCATATCTCATGGCTTCGAGAAAATCCTCCCTGTCTTTAAGGATATTCATCACGCCCGCAATTAACGCATCTCCTATCCCGATTGAGTTTATGATATCCACTTCGGGTAATTTAATCTCCCAAGCTTTTTCAGCGGTCACAAATAGCTGGTAATTGCCAACATTTTGTACCACAATTCGGACTCCTTGCTCCAAAATTTTCTTTGCTAATTCAACTCTTCTTTTAACACCATTAATTTTAATTCCCATCAAAACATCCGTACCTCTAATATCCGGCAACACCATATAAGGTTTTGCTTTAATTCCACTCTGCAAAACCTCTTTTGAAGTTTTTAAAACAACACGCACATCTCTCTCTTGAGCCAGGGTTATTAGGTCGGCATAAATGTCAGGGCTCACCCCCTGAGGAAGACTACCAGAAAGCAAAATCATCTCACAACGCGGAAGAATTCTCTTGAAGCTCTCTATAAAAGAATCTATCTCTTTGGAGCTAACCCACGGTCCTTTTTCATTTATTTGCGCCAATACCTTGCCACGCTTATTTAGAATAATGTGATCTGTTCTATTCTGCTCCTTGATATATGTAAAATTGGTACTAATTTGTGTTTTTCGAATCTCATCTTCAATGAATCTCCCGGCCATCCCCCCTACAAAACCCATGACAATCGCTTCAGTTCCCAAAAATTGAATTGCATACGCCGAATTTATTCCCCCCCCACCGGGAATAGAAATCCCTCTTTCTACTCGATTTAATTTTTCTAAAATCCGTGTGGGAAGAATAAAAATTTTATCCACGGCCGAGTTTAAAGTAACGGTTGCTATCATTTCAGTCCCTCATTTCTATGTGGGTTTTAAGTTTAGTTTTACAATTTTTATAATAATAGAAAATAAAGACTTTGTTTAGTTTTATTTGAACAAATTGCCCTAGACTTCTGCCTTTTTTGCTAAATATTAAAATAGATACCCACGCCCTTACAGGCGTGGTACTTACCTAAATTACAAGCTCCGCTTGTCCTGCATCTTCTCTTCCTTGCATCTCAACATATCTTTTTATTGTCTCTTCATTTATCCCTACGGTGG
>JAUWKI010000023.1 GCA_030614255.1 Actinomycetes bacterium | reverse complement strand
CTTCCTCCGCCAACCACCATCAAAAAAGAACCGCGTAAGCGCGCTACGTGCATCAAAGCCCTTACAGCTCTCGGGTCAAATAGAAAACCACGATCCTTTTTAATTCTGGCAATTGCTTCGCGAGGGTTTAGTTTCTCATCGGGTTCGCGAGTTCGAGTTAGCTCGTCATAATAACTGGCAACATTAACTATACGTGCACTTAAAGGAACAAGTTCAGAGGTTTTTGACCTTTTATTTTCACTTCGATACGGCATATGATGCTTTCTCACAATATCGGAGCAATCTTTCAAATAATCTACTTGTTCAAGAATGTCCGCGCCTATTTTAGCGTGCGCTACTTCACCTTCATTTTCACTTGTTACCTTGTCAAAGAGGGAGTCCAGTGATTCTTCATCAACCCCGATGCTTCCAATATCGTGAAGAAGAGCCGCGTTATTGATAACCTCAAGATCTCTGCCGCGAAGTCCTATTATCCTTGCCATATCAACAGAAAGGTCGGCTACCCTTTCGGCGTGACCACGCTTCAAGGGATCCTGAGCTTCAATGGCAGATGCCAGAGCTTTAATTGTGTTGTTATACGTTTTTCTGATATTTAAATAGAGTTTAAATGAATGGCGCGTAACCAAAAGCGGCATAAAAAACAGAACAATACTCCATATTTTCATGCTGTCATACATTAAAGCCATAAGAATACCGGTAAAGGCCAAGGCAACATACATGGGACCCAAAAATTGTAAAGCGCTTATCGAGGCATTGATAAACGGCATCGGTTTTCTTAAAAAAAGGAACAGCTGCTCAAAAGATATGTCTGCAATCAAAAACGTAACCGCTAAACCGAGGAGGGGAACAATATCCTTAAAAAGAGAAATATCGCCAATTTTACCTCCTAAAAGATAAAAAACTAGCGCAGAAAGAGTTGCGGAGATGATGTTTTCTCCGGAAGAAGCCAGAGCAGACCTTACTCCCTCTTTCTTTATAAGTGACGCGGCAAGCGTTCCCAAAAACGCTATGGTCACAACTACCGGAATAGGAAAGAGCAGAATAGCCGCCACAATAATTGCGGAACTTACAGAATGAGTTCCTCCTTGAGGTAAAGAAATATCAGCAAATTCGGCTAGGCCAAAACAGGCCGAGAAAAGAAATATCGCGACAAAATCGCTCACTTCAAAGGGCAAGCCCCTAACATAATAGATAGCAATCGCTAGTCCAAACAACGCAATTATCGTCTGTGTCACTATGATTTTTAATCTAGTCTTTTTCCGTTTCGACAATTTTAAGTTGTCCCTCCATCAATAGCGTGTCTTCCTCTTCTTTAAAACATGGTCTCAATTTTTCTTCAATATCGAGCGCCGCAACCAGCGCGTCCACCACATCAGCATCAAATTGAGCCCCGATGCAAGCGCGCAACTCTTTTGCCGCATCAAGAGATGTCATCGCATCTCTGTATGGACGCACCGAGGTCATAGCATCGAAAGCATCTGCCGCCGTCATAATTCTAGCAACCAATGGTATGGTTGCTCCTTCCAGACCGCTTCCATAACCTGAGCCGTCAAAGTGCTCATGATGATACTGAATTGCGGGCATAACATCTTTTAAAAATTCTACATCTTTCAATATGGAAGCTCCCAAGTCCGGATGCTCCTGAACTTTTCTATATTCATCTTCGGAAAGCTGACTGGGCTTGGATAAAATTTTCTTTGCCACGCCAATTTTACCCACATCATGAAGAAGCGCCGCGTATTTAATAAGTTCTACTTTATCTTCGGAAAGTTTCATCTGGCGGGCAATCATCTCAGAATATTTAGCTACTCGCTCTGAGTGCCCTCTGGTATAGGCATCTTTTGCCTCAATAGCAGTTACGAGAGATTTTACGGTATCGGTATAGGCACCCCTGAGCCGCATATAAACTTTAAACGCCTCTCTAGCAACTAAGAGAGGTATGATTATTAGGATAATTCCAGGTACGTCTGTTATTGTGTACACCTGAGCAAAAATGACCCCCAGCGGAGCGAGAGCAAAGTAGTTGGGAATCGCCCACTTGCAGTCAAAAAACCAAATATTTATTGGTGAGATATTTTCAAAAAACGAAATAGCAATTGAAATAAGTAAAGAATTAAACAAAAAATATATAGCGGCGCAAAGAACGAGCGGAATAAGGATAGAGGGAAAATCAGAATAAGTGAGCCCACCTCTAGTAAGTAACGAAAAACCGCCGGAATGATAGTAAACTAAGCTGGCAATACCCGTTTCGATTACCGCTGTGCTTCCATTAATAATCCATTTATATATTGATGACCTTTCTTTTATATCCCGCCAAACAACCGTCGTAAAAAGGGAGACTAGGACCGCTGTAATGGGATTAAAGAGGATGATAACCGCAAAGATAATGGCAAAGCTAACCGATACAGCTCCCACCTTGGGAAGGTCGATTCCCAAGGATTCGGCAAGCCAAACTAGAAGCCCGAAGAATAAAACATGTTTCCAAGACAAACTCCGCGCTGAAAAAATAAGGTATGCTAAAAGAGCTAGAGCATTCACAAATAATACTATCGAATAAATTTTAATTTTTTTAGGCATCTCTTGCATGTTCCACTGCCCTTTTAAATAAAAAATAAACCGACATCATAAAAACTTTTCAACCTAAAAACGGAATCTTGCACCACCGGCTAAAACTAAAGTAGCGAGTGCTGTCAAAATTGTATAAATTCTTGCTTTCACTGAGGAAGGCCTCCTTCCAAAGCTATTTCCGGGCAAAAAGCCCGTTGAGGTCTTCCTGTTCCGCTAATATACAGAAAGTACTATTAAGTTGTCTCCGCTCCTGGCAACTAAGCCAGTTAAAAAATAAATAATTAAACCTACGCTATTATGATGTCGGCCTATTTAAAATAAACCTTTAATTTTATTTGGTTGTCAAAAAGCCAAAGCGCCTGTTTGTGGCGTTAAGTATCGCTCGCACTACAGAGTCGTTATCGTTCTGCTTTATGACCGCCGAACCGCTGAAAACCTTCTCTTCCAGCGAGGATACTATACTTATGCAACAAACTGCAACTTTTTCTTGTCCAAGTGAAAGCACATCGATACCTTCAAGAGCAAAAGCATAGGTCCCTTCTATAAACTTCTCAATCGCATTTAACGTGGCAACCGCCACTAAGCGCCTTTGTTCAGTCTGAGAAGCAGAACCCATTGCAATTCCTTCACATTCACGTCCACCTAGCGCGAGTGATACCGTGACTTTGGCTTTAATCCCGGAAAGTTCATAACTTATGTTTATAATTTTTGGCCTTGCTTTCTGCGGCTCAGCTACCTCCCCATTGCTCACTTGAGCAATGCTTACTTTTTTATGGTCCACGGGAAGCCCAAACTTTGCCATTAACGCGGACTCAATATCTCGAACTAGCTGTTTGGGACCTTTCCCCGGCAATGCTAACACATGAATCTCATCAATAACGTTTTCATCGCCAGAAACCACTCTTGCAGCCTGTACTTCTTTAATTTGACAAATTGTCTCTTCTACGCCATCGATAGTATATTCTTTTTTAATCAAATCAACGATTCTCCTTAATAACCTACTATATTATTCTTTCTCGACAAAAACTTCCCTTTCTTTTAGCAAAAACTCACTTTTCTTTGCTATAAGACGGCTCAATTAACCCATAATTGTTATCTTTACGCCTATATACCACGTTCATCTCCTCGGTTGTCGCATTCATAAAAACAAAAAAATCGTGACTGATGAGATCCATCTGCAGAACAGCTTCTTCAGGAGACATCGGTTTCATTGGAAATTGTTTCGTTTTAACAATCTCCGCTTCAGGATGCTCCGTGTAATCTTCTTTTTCCGAAGAAATCTCTTGTTCTTTTAAAACCTCGTTTAAACCAGCATACCTTAAATTGCTCCTGTAATTTTTGGCTTTATATTTCTCAATCTGTCTTTCAAGCTTATTGACCACTTGGTCCATGGACACATACATATCTTTCGAGGAAACCGAGGCCCTAATCAATGGACCCTTGGTAAAAATGGTTACTTCAACTCTTTGATTATCGTGGATGCTTGGATTTTTTTGAACATCAAACTCCACTTCAATATTCATAATCTGATTAAAATGCCTTTTAACTTTCAACATCTTCTCTTCGGCATGTTTGCGTAGCGCGTCTGTGATTTCTACATTATGTCCTTTTACGATAAACTGCACACTACCATCTCCTTGTTAAATTGTTTTAGATTTATAAACCCCATACATAAAAATACACGGAGCTCGCAAACTAATTCAATTCATCATCAATTAATTTTTTGTACGTTTACCGCCTGTGGCCTATCGTCCCCTGTTATCTCGAATTCAACTTCTTGGCCCTCTTGAAGTGACTTAAAACCTTCGTCTTGAATCGCGGAGAAGTGAACAAAAACATCATCGCCATCTTCCCGCTCGATAAAACCGTAACCTTTCTCCGAACTAAACCATTTAACCTTTCCTTTCACCAAAACACCTCCAAAGTAATTTATAAATTATGTTAGCACAATTCAAGAAATGGTGTCCACGCCAATTAACCCTTGCGTCTTTTAACACCGTGCCTACCGCCTGTGCCTACCGGCAGGCAGGGCAGGCAGGTGCTTTGTTATACAGTGGTAACCCTCATAACAATGAGTGCATCCCAAGGTAAGATGTTCAAAAAGAGTTAAAGATACAACCCCAAACAAGAGCAAGAGCAAAAAAAACCTATGCCAGGTAAATTTAAAGATAATTAAAACAATAAGAGCCACAAATGGAATGAACGGAACTAAGAAAAGAAAGATGTTTTGCCACTGTCCTTTGACAAATTTATTAACCGTGTCTTTTTTGTAGATGGCGGAAACTTTCCCGATGCCCGTACTGCATAGTTTTCCGTGATAATGACAGCGAACACAGCGGTTACTCATTAGATAGAAGAAGACGATTAGACAATAAGCAAGATAGACCGTGTAAGCGAGCAGACCAAATTCAGAAAAGATAATATATGAGCCAATTAAAAAGACGATGATATTAAGAATTGTCCTTAAAAAAGGAGTATAAAAAGGATAATCCCCCTCGTATATTTTGCAATTTCTATGTTTGCAATTATTGCTGGTTTTGTTGCTAATTCCCAACACCACCTAATTATTCCACATTTTAACACCTGAAAAAGTTCACACAAATATTTTTCTAAAATTGGTTAACTATTAACACGCTTTTGCAGAATTGTAACCTAGAGCTATTGGTGTGGTTTTTTGAGGATTTGCGATGTTGCTCTGGGAAAGGGTGATAAACATAGTATTTTACTATTTTTTACGGTCTTTTTATTTAGCTTATTTTATATATCTAAGCCTTTTTCGATTGGAATTTCTATACCGACGACACGTTTAATGCTTTCCTTCCATTTTATTTTGCGATTATTCTTAAATTTACGATACAAGTCCATAATATTCTTATCTGATTGCCATTCGATAAGTTCATTGGCCATTTTGATTGTTTCACTACCATTTTCATTATTTACAGTTAGTCTTTTCAAAAGATAATTTGCTTTGCCTATCCAAATAGCGTCAGTGACAAAAGGAGAAACTTTTTCAATAACATCATCTACATTATTATCCAGCATTGGCTCGCATGAAATACTGGTTTGAAAGCCTTTGTTGTAAGCCCATCTTAAAGAGGCAAGACGTTCCGAAAAATCCGAGGCACATGGCTCCCAAAACTTCAAAGTTTCTGAATTGCTTGAACCAATTGTGAATCGGAAAATAATGTTGTTTTTAAATTCGGTAAATTTGTTACAAATTGATTGGACACACTCTAAATGAGGCTTGCTAACTATTAATACTTTATTTTCTGCGACCAGAATATTTTCTAAAAAAATAAGTGATTCTTTTAGATGATCGGGATGTATATCATGAGAAGAAGGGAACATTATAGTCCCTTTGATTTTTTTAAATTTTTTTGATAAATTACCTCTTCTAACTTCTTCATCTTTCCAATTAGTTGGAGTTTTTCTACGAAACCTTATCGCCATTTCTTTGCTGTAGCAATATTTGCAATCATGCTTACAGCCATTTATAAAATTAGCACTATGGCTTGCCCATTCATGAGTACCAAATACTTTTTTAGGGCTTTCATTAAAACATTTATTTTTCTCAAATTGATTGTCTATGTTATTTAGAGGTAAATTTGAGTTCATTACATGCATCCCATTTCACTAATAATTAAAATAAAGTACGTTGACCATTCGCCTCAATACTAACTGATTTTTTCCAGAAGTCTAGCCCGCTACTGTGCTTGGAAGCAAATAAAAGATAGTAAAAATGTTCTATTGTTGGGGTAGTTCCGAAATGTTCGAAACCTAATTTACGCAAACTAGCTTTATATTCTTCCAAAAACAATTCGGACAGTTTTGCAATGTTTCCTTGATTTGCATAACTTAAAACTTTTTCTTCCGAAAAAAAATCTGATTCTCCCAAAAAGGAGTTATATTTATTTCTAACATTTTTAAAATTTGGTTTCATTACTGCGGCTCGGATATTTCTTTTAAGATCAGTGCCAATGGATACATTAATTATTAGATCAACTTTTTTAAAATATTTTTTTATAGCTTCGATTGTTGAAAGGGGAACGTCACAATGAGTCGGATCAATAAATGCTAAGGTTAGGCCCCGGCGGGGTAATTCATTAAATATTTTTTTCATGCAAGCAGCGTCATTATAGTCACCTAAATTGGCTGTTGCAATATCTTTTTTCCCAAGTGACTCTATCCTTTCATTGAGAGTGTTTATAACTTCTAGATTACTATCAATAAAGACAGCCTTTCTTAATTTATTAAAAGCACTGTGATTGATAATTGAAAGTGAAGTTCCATCAATTTCTTCACCGTCCTCTTTGCTTATACATCGGCCAGGGCCGCAACAAATTTCAACGTAGTTTAGATTTGATCTCCATTTTTCCGACATTGCAACTGAAAAAATACTGAAGTATCTTGAAACATAATATATTTTCTTACAAGCCCACCCACCAACACAACGAACCGGTAGGTCATCAATAACAGATAGAACCTTTTCGCAGATACCATTTTTCATATATTTCTCGCGATTATCTGGGGTGCATTTTAAACAACTAGGGTTATGAGTTTCTCTTAAATCTATTCTCTCTTTCATAAACCTAACTTTCTATATCTGCAATTTTTTATGATTGAGCCACGGGCCATGGATTTGTTCCCCTCAATTAAATTTTGCACAAACATGTAAGTAAAACAAAGATTTTATAAAAACATGAAGCCAAAGTATCCCGACAAAGACAATTAAAAATTTTGTAGCGTTTATTGCTGTGCACCACTTTGGTTTAACTTCAGGACAACTGTGATGTGCTGAAAACCCAAGTTTACCCTCCAATACTTTAGCGTGATTGCGATAAGCATGAGAATTGTCCGCAGCGCGACCGTAAATGATATAAAACAAACTGCGAGAACGAAACCAATTGGAGCAACAAAAACTATCAGATTACGTGAGGATGCAACCGCATTAAGTAGTGCTCCGGAGGCGACCAGAAATACAGTGAGTTCTGCAAACATAAGTACACATTGATGCCGGTGTAGGGCATTGGTTTCTTTATATTCTTCAATTAATTTCTGATCTTTAAATTTCTGATCTTCACCCATTATAAACCTTTGCAATGTTTTGACTGTTTTTTTTATGATTGAGCCGCGGGCCACTAGAATTTTCTATTCAGGGACGGCAGGGTGCTTGTAAGAAACTGTCCAAACAGAAGGGAGTATTTCTATTTTTAACATTGAATCATCTGCATCCCAGTTTACTTTGTCGGCTTCTTCTTTATCTAAGATCGTTTTATAAACCATGTCATCTTTTTCGTTGCCATACTTATCAACCAATAAAAAATATGCAGCAGCCGAGGCAGTCCTTATGTCCATATCGCCTGTATAAAGAGCTTTATAGACTTCCGCCATTTGTTTTTCCATCCCTATTTTCCACAAATTTTCTGTCAGGTTATCATTGGCATTAAATTCGACAAACACGCCCCAGCCACCATCTATTTGCTCGATAATATCTATTTTTATAATGCTTTCTTTGTCTGTGTTGGTTTTCTCGTCAAACTGATTAGATACAAGCTTTTTAATTTTTCCTTCTTCGGTAAGTGGCTTGGTCTCTTCTTTGACTTCTGGTTTTTCTGTTGGTTTTTCCGCCGTTTGTTCGGCCACCGTTTCTTCTTTTGGAGTGTTGTTGTTTTCTTCTGGTGTAGAGGCTGCAGCGCCAATCATACCCAAAATAATGATTCCAATAATTACACCTGCTTTGCCCAACTTGGATAATCCTTTAAACCAATCTAAAAGCTTCTTCATGACAAGTCTCCTTTATTTCTACAAAGCTCACGTGCCTATTTTATAAACTGTTTAATTAATACCACACTTTTGTGCAATTGTAACCTACCCATTGGTATGGAATTTAGCAGTTTTTGCAGGTCTGTAACTTAATATTTCTCCCCTTCCCCACTTATCCCTTTGTCCGTTACCCTTTTGCTAATCGCCATATCATTTTTAGGTGGAGAAATAGGTTGTTCAGGGAATAAGCCGAAGCTGTTTGAGTCAAGCTTATATCCGACTTACAACATAAGTTGGAAGCTTTGGCTTAAAAAAGCCAAAGGGAAGGATATAGTTTAGACTGACGAGTTCTGCAAGCGCCTGAACAACCGTTATTTTGGAGCTGTTCAAAAAATGATCGGCCGTCCTTCTTTTGCTTCGTTTTCTTGGACGAGTAAGAAAATGAAGGAACCAGTCTTCGCACTGTGAGAGTCGAATGAATAGGGAGGCAAACCAGAGCCTTAGAGCAACCCACAAAAAAAGTTTCTAAAAATTAAAAATTTTAATAAAAAATAAAAAAGTGGGTCTTCACTTAGCTGACCTGGTCTTTGACCCCACACTCGCCTGCTGAGAGTTTCGCACTCGTTTAATCCGAACACTACTACTCTTCTCTCCACTTAATGCAGAGGCAGGTCTTACCCCTAAGCCGCACCATGCTCACTCCGACAAGTCGGAGCTTACGTGGATCCTTTCGCCTGCGACTAGCTTGGATTAGCCCCGCAAAAATATCGCGGGGGGCAACCACAGACCTAAGTAAAAACCCACTTTATGATAATTTTAATCTCTTGGGTCCTTTAAAACAAGTTTACGACGAATCCAGTTGGAAAAATGATGGCTCTCCGCATCCGAAGACAATATCTTCTCCGCAACATCGTGAGAAGAGACTTTATATCTACCTTGTCTAACTCGTTTTTTTATCTCCTTCACATCAACAATTCTAGAGGACTCATCAAAGTTAAAACGGGCCTTCGCCCGCTCACTTGATTTATTGCTTATCCTATTTCCAGCAACTTTTACAGAAAATTTGTTCTTCAAGTTCCTCAAACCCTTCTGTTAGAGTTGCCCCTCTGATAAATTCATCGGAAAAAATCTACTTAAACTTAAGAAAAAAATAAAAATTTTTTCATCGATTAAAAACTGCAAACTCTTGCAATGGTTAAAATCGAGAGATTTCTTGCTCCCGCTTTAAGCAAAATCTTGCTGCATTCATCCACCGTAGAGCCGGTTGTAAAAACATCATCTATCAATAGCAAAGACTTTCCCGAAACATCTTTCTTCTCGTCAACAACAAAGGCGCCTCTCACATTCTTTTTTCGCTGCTTGAGAGATAGTTTGGTCTGGTCCACTTCTTCAGCAACACGCATTAAGGTTGCGTCGCAAATCAAATTTGTTCTTTCCGCAATCTCTTGAGCCAAAAGATGTGCTTGATTAAAGCCCCTCTTGAGCTCTTTCTTACGGCTTAAAGGCACATAAGTAATCAATTCCACATCATCAAAATCACTCACCAAACCGGTCATCATATCGGCAAATATCGCTGCTAATCCTCTCGCGTTTTTGTACTTAAATTTATGAATTGCGGTTTTTAAGTTTCCTTCATAGAGACCAAGCGAGCGAGCAGTTGAAAATTTGAATCGGTTCCTGCATTCCTTGCAGTCATCTACCTCAATGTTGCACGGTTTACCACATCTCTTGCAGGTCGGGGGCCGAATAAATGAAAAAGAATCTAAGCAGTCAGGACACAAAACACTTTTGGAAAAAACGCCGCAGACCCTACATCTCGTCGGATAAAGTAAATCTAGAAATCCTTTCAACATTCCTTGCATTCAAGCCCCAATCAGATAATGGTGAGCACATACTGCCAAATCGGAATCGTTATTATACTAAGAACGGTAGCCGATACAATCGCGACAGACAGAAAATCGACATCAAGCCCATACTTGAGTCCGATGATGAAAGAAAGCATAGCAGCCGGCATAGAGGCCTCGAGAACAGCAACTGCAAGAGAAGCGGGGCTTAAGTTAACCACACTGCCAATCGCATAAGCCAATATGGGAGCAAAAACTAGTTTTATCCCACAAAGTAAAATAATCAATAACTTGTGTTGTCCCAGCTTATTAAAACGGAGTGAGAGTCCAATTGAAAGCATGATTAACGGCACCGCCGCCGCGCTTAGGTACTCTATGCTTTTCAAAAGAGATAAAGGAAGCGTTATGTTACGGAAAATTAGACCGAAAAAAAGTGCGATTAAAGGCGGAAACGTAACAATCTCCTTAATCTTGTGTATCTTCTGAGCATTATCCCCATAAACTTCAGCAAAATAAAGACCTACCGTAAAGGCGAATACAACGGTGCCGAAAATATCATAAAAAATTGCTTTGGCAAGCGCCGATTCGCCTCCAAAACCCAGAGCGAGCGGATAGCCCAGATATCCCGTATTGCCTATAGCCGCAGCCAGCAAAAATGCCCCAATGGTTGACCTCTTTAGCGAGAATAATTTCGCTACAAAAAAAGCGATGACAGCGCAACTCAACATCACGACCCATCCGACTAATGGGATGGCCAGAAAGTTCAAAGAAATTTGGGAGTTCCGAATAGCTAAAAAAATCAGAGCGGGAAGCGCCAGATAGATTATGACATTATTTAAAATAGTGGAGTCTTTGCTTTTAAGTAGCCCCGTAACCCTGCTTAAATAACCCAAAGCTATGATTATCACTATTGAAAAAATCAAACCGAACAAGGAAAGAATTTCCACAGATTACACCTCCGTTTTGGATTATTTATAACAAATGGGGGATAAAATTGAAACCTTATGGCCTTAGGTTTTCTATTTTTACCTCAAAAGGCGGATATAATATGCCCTTTTCGGTAACGATTGCGGTTATCAATCTATGGGGCGTTACATCAAAAGCAGGATTAACAACAGAAATTCCATCGGGAGCTATTTGAACCCCGCCAATGTGAGTGACTTCGCTCTCATCTCTTTCCTCAATAGGAATTTCGTTTCCCGATGACACATTAAAGTCTATGGTGGAAGTCGGGGCCACCACATAAAAAGGTATCTTGTGTTCCTTGGCCAAAATCGCCAGGGAGTAAGTGCCAATCTTGTTCGCAGCGTCTCCGTTTGTCGCAATTCTGTCGGAGCCAACAAAAACCTTATCTATCTTTCCTTTTGCCATAAAATAACCCGCCATGTTATCGGTTATTAGAGTAGCGGGGATATTTTCTTTATTCAATTCCCAAATAGTTAAACGCGCACCTTGCAATCTCGGCCTAGTCTCATCGACATAGATGTGGATTTTTTTGCCTTCTTTAAAAGAATGGTAAATCGGGGCGAGGGCTGTTCCATATTTCACGGTTGCCAAAGAACCGGCGTTGCAATGGGTTAAAATGCCATCGCCGTTTTTTATCAAGGGAGCGCCGAGTTCACCCATCTTTTTATTGACTTCTACATCCTCATTAGCTATTTTAATTGCCTCATTTTCGAGAGCGTTCTTGATACCCTCAACTCCGGCCCACGTGTTTGAAAAAACAACTTTCCTCATTCTCTCAATAGCCCAAAATAAATTTATGGCTGTAGGTCTCGTATTTCTCATCTTCTCACAGATTACATCAATCTCTTTTAGCAGCTCGTCAGCATCATTTACCAAGGTGTTTTTCGCCCCCAGCGCTATCCCCATAGCAGCCGCGACACCGATTGCGGGAGCTCCTCTAATTTTCATGGATTTAATGGCGTCAATTACACACTCGTAGTCTGAGCATTCAAAAAACTCCTCCTTAAGAGGAAGTTTCGATTGGTCTATCATTTTAACTTTGCCATCTTTCCATTCGATAGTTTTTATCATTTCAATCCTACCTCTAGCTATATCTTTGAGATTGCCGCGCTCTCAGCCATCAGCAAAAACTAGTTCTTTAATTAGTTAATTGTTTGCTGGTTTTTCTCTATGCTCTATACTCTATGCTCTAAGCTCTAAGTTCTCCGCTTTTAACTATCTGCCATCGGCTATCTGCCATCAGCTATCAGCTATAAGCCATCTGCCATCTGCCATCTGCCATCTGCCATATTCTATATTCTATACTCCATGCTCTATACTCTATGCTCTAAGCTCTAAGTTCTCCGCTTTTAACTATCTGCCATCGGCTATCTGCCATCGGCTATTTGCTATCTGCCATCTGCTATCTGCCCTTTCCGGCAAGCATTTCCACTAAATAGTTAATCTTTGCCGTCTCTTCCACAAGCTCAGCTAGTTCCACGGCCCGGGCAACGTTTTTACTAACAACAATGACACCGTGCTTTTCCATGAGCACAGCACTCTGACCTTTGATAGTTTTGCAAACATCTTTTGCAAGTTCAACGCTCCCGTGAGGATGATAAGGAGAGACAGCAACCTTACCCAATAGCATCTCGCTTTCAGGATTAACGGTTTTTAACGGTCTAGCCAGATAAGCAAATGCTGAGGCATATGGGGAGTGGGTGTGAATTACCACTTTTACGTTGTGATAAGCTTTATATATCTCCAAGTGCATCTGCATCTCACTCGAAGCGTTTCTGCTTCCTTTGACAACTTTGCCTTTTAGATTGACGACGACTAAGTCCTTCTCCGTCAAATTTCCCAGGCAAGCTCCAGTCGTCGTAATTAAAACATTATTTTTATCAAATCTATAGCTAATGTTTCCCGACGTTCCAACAACAAGACCTTTATCAAAGATGTACTTACCAGCTTCAATTATATTCATATATTAGTCACCAGTCATTTAGTCGGGAGTCTCGTAGTCGGTAGTAGGGAGATTGTTGATTAATTTGTTGGTTCGTTTATTGTTTTTTCCCTACTCCATACTCCATACTCTATACTCCATCCGCCATATGTCATAAGTTATTCGCCATCAGCCATACGCTATCTGCCATCTGCTATCAGCCATAAGCCCCGCCAGAGGCGGGCAAGCATCTGCCATTTCCTATGTCCCCATCTCCCAAGAGTTTAGATACTTTTCTTGCTCTTTGGTTAATGCATCTATTTTTATTCCCATCGAGGCGAGCTTCAATTTTGCGATTCTTTCATCGATTTCACAGGGAACATTGTAAACTTTATTCTCCAAAATTTTAGAATTACGCTTTATAAATTCAGCGGAAAGCGCCTGATTCGCAAAGCTCATATCCATAACGCTTGCAGGATGACCTTCGGCCGCTGCCAAGTTAACCAAACGTCCCTCAGCAAGTAAATGAATCCGGTTGCCATTGGCCAATGTAAACTCCTCAACAAATTTTCTGATTTTTTTCTTCTTCTTCGATATTTTTTCCAATACAGGAATGTCTATTTCAACATTAAAATGCCCGGAATTAGCAAGTATCGCCCCATCTTTCATTATTTCAAAATGCTCTTTTCGTAATACATGAATATCGCCGGTTACCGTGACAAAAATATCGCCAATTCTTGCGGCCTTGAGCAAGGGCATGACCCTAAACCCATCCATTACCGCTTCCAATGCTCTGAGCGGGTCAACTTCTATAATCACAACATTGGCACCCATTCCTTTGGCTCGAGCAGCAACTCCTCGACCACACCAGCCATATCCTCCTACAACTACGACCTTGCCGGCAAACAGAATGTTGGTCGCCCTCAAAATACCGTCTATTGTGCTCTGGCCGGTACCATAGCGATTATCGAAAAGGTGCTTAGTGTTGGCATCGTTAACCGCAACTATCGGAAAGTTCAGAATTCCCCTATCGGCTAAACTTCTTAATCTTATAACCCCAGTTGTCGTCTCCTCCATTCCCCCGATAACATTCGCAGCTTCTTTCTTTCTTTTGGAATGAAGAATAGAGATTAGGTCGGCACCATCATCAACAACTATTATCGGTTTGTGGTCTATAACAGCATTAAGATGCCGATAATAAGTCTCTTTATCTTCGCCGTTAATGGCAAAAACGGGGGTTTCGTAATCTTCGACTAAAGAGGCGGCCACATCATCCTGTGTGCTTAAAGGGTTTGAGGCACACAAAGCGACATCTGCCCCGCCCGCTTTAAGAGTTCTCATCAAATTAGCCGTTTCGGTGGTAACATGTAGACAAGCAGAGATTTTGGTCCCATTCAAAGGCTTCTCCTTTGCAAAGAGTTCCCTTATCGTTTTGAGAACGGGCATTTGATTATCGGCCCACTCTATGCGAAGTCTACCCTCAGATGCAAGTTTCTTGTTTTTAATCTCGTAATTCACATTCAGCTCCCCTTTTAACTATAAGTTTTTGACTATACCCTGTATTAAAGTTTTAAACTGTGTTTCAGCTTTTTTCGCCTCAACCAACACCTCGTTATGGGAAAATCTCCCCATCCGTTGAGCCGAATTGGTAATACACGAGATGCCTAAAATTCTTAAGCCCGAATGAACCGCGACAATTACTTCGGGAACTGTTGACATCCCAACCACATCGGCCCCAATTGACGAAAGAAAATTGACCTCAGCCGGTGTTTCGTAACATGGGCCCGATACACCCGCATAAACTCCCTCTTTCGCACTTATGCCATTCTCAGCTGCAACATTCTTTGCAATATCTCTCAGGTTTTCATCATAAGCTCTCCCCATATCAACAAACCTCGGGCCAAACCTCTCATCATTTCTGCCTATTAACGGATTGGTGAAAAATAAATTTATATGGTCTTTAATTATCATGAAGTTGCCTGGGATAAAGTTATCATTAAGACTACCGGAAGAATTGGTAATAATTAAAGTGCTCACTCCAAGCTCGCTCAAGACTCTAATCGGAAGAGTTACTCCAAACATGGTATAGCCCTCATAGTAGTGAGCTCTTCCTTGCATTACAAAAACTTCTTTATTTGCCAATTTTCCACCAGAAAGATTTCCCTCATGACCCGGGGCCAAAGGAATAGGAAAGTTTGGGATATTCTCGTACGGAATGACCGTCTTTTCTGCAATATCTTCTACTAAAGCGCCAAGCCCTGAACCAAGAATTATACCAATTTTCGGCTTAATCTTAATTTTATCCTTAATAAATTCTGCGGATTCACAGACTTGCTCTCTTATATGTTCTCTTGGATCCATTTTCTCAAAATCTACTCCTTAGCAAGCTCTTTTTTCAACACATTTATTCTTTCTACCGGAGACGGATCTATCCCTTCAATAACCGCGAGATAGGTACTGACGTAATCTCCTAAATAAATTATCGAAATGACTCTCTCCAGCTTGGATTCACCTTTTGTCCAAACTTCAAACACGCTATCAAAGTGTTCTTGAATCAAAGATTTGGTTACATCAATTCTTTTTTTTACTTGAGGGTGATCATATTCATCCTTGAATAGTATGAGGAAAAATCTCTCAGTAACATCTTTCAAAAGTTCCCATCCAACAGTTTCGTTGTGATTTAACTCGGGAAAATTGTTGTAAAAAGCAGGTATTTTACTGTTCTCGTTGAATTGGCATTTCCATCTAAGGGCCGCGACTCCAGTAACGCTACGAGAACCATAAATCACGGGAATTTTTCCTACCAACCTCTCCGCAAGTTGTTTTGCCCGATTTTCATCCGCAGGATTACCTGGCGACAATTCTTCCCTTATCCGTTTTAAAGCATCTATGACGGCCTTAATTTCATCCATTTTGCTCTCAATAAGACCGAGCTTCTCCAAAATCACAAAAACCGGAAGTAAAAGATACCCAAGAGCCGCCCTCGGTTGAAGACCACCAGGAATTAGTATGACGGGTAAATGGTTGCTTCGCGCTCTCTTAGCAAGCTCCCCTCCAGAAGTTACGGATACCACAAGAGCACCCAGAGATACCGCTTGTTCAAAAGCGGACAAGGTCTCCTCAGTATTGCCAGAATAACTAATCGCAAGAAAGAGCGTCTTTTTGCTCGCAAAACTGGGTATATCGTACTCTTTATTTACAAAAATGGGGATATCTAATTCATCTCCTACAACAGTTTCAATTATATCACCGCATATACCGGAACCCCCCATACCCAAAATTACTATCGAATCGGGGTTTTTAGAAAGACTGGCTAAACTAAGTTTTAGCGCAATTTCCACAGCTTCTTCGCATTGTTCGGGAAAACGCTCCAAGGTCCCAAGCATATCTTCCTTGTCAATTTCCTTAATTACTGCAACATCATCGAGATCTATCATCTAGTTTCTCCTCCGCCAATCTATGATTAAAATTATCATTATTAATCTTAACTTTCTCTTCCGCAATCACCATATCCTCTATATGAACCCTGGCATCAAGTTCAACACCTCTGCCCAAAATGCTTCTCTTAACAATCGAGGCCCCATTTACTTTACAACCATCAAAAAGCACCGACTCGCTCACCGCCGCACCCGGACCAACTATGCAATTATTACCAATCGTTGTGTGGCCAAAAATTGTAGCACTTGCTTCAATCTGGCAACTATTACCTATAACCACGGGACCGAAGATATTGGCTTCCGAGCTAATCTCACAATCTTCACCGACCCAAACTCTAGGTTTTATCTGCTCCCCCTCAAAATTAAGTTCTATCTCCCCCTCAAGAACATCATGATGAGCTTTGAGATATTTTTGGGGCGTTCCTATATCAAGCCAGTAAACGTTGGGAGAGAAACCAAATATCCCCTCATCTCTCTTAACCATCCCAGGGAAAACCCCTTTTTCAAAAGAATAATTTATGCCCTCCGGTATAAAGCTTAAAATTTCCGGCTCTAAAACATACGTTCCGGCGTTTATAAGGTCAGTTATTGCTTCATCCTGGCTAGGTTTTTCTAAAAAAGTAATCACTTTACCTGTGTCATCTATCGGAACAAGACCATAAGGAGTAGGGTCTTCAACAGAAGCAAGGGTGATGGTCACCAGGGCCTTTTTTGACTTGTGATATTCGACAAGCCGAGCAATATTTAAATCCGTTAATATATCACCATTTAAAACAACAAAAGTGCTGTCATCGAGATATTTTTCTACATTTTTAATTGCACCCGCCGTTCCCAAGGGCTCGTCTTCTTTAGCATATATAATTTTCAAACCATATTCTTTGCCATCACCAAAATAATTTTTAAATACGTCTAAGGAAACTCCCGCGCTCAAAATAACCTCCTCGATACTATATCTTTTGAGCAGCTTTAAAACATGTTCAAGGAAGGGAATGTTTACAAGAGGAAGCATTGATTTTGGAATTGTATCTGTAAGAGGTCTTAGTCGAGTTCCTTGGCCTCCAACCAAAATAACAGCTTTCACACGTTCCTCCAAAGTTAAATCTTTGCCCATTTTAGCACCGTTAAAAAGACATCTCAATCATTCATCAGATTGAGGAAAATATAATAAAAATGGTTTCATTCAGAACTAGAACGTTGAAAACAAATTATTTAGGCCTTCTTGGCAAAGACAAGTTTACTCATTATCGATATAACTTTTTCCGATGATTATGAGGATATCCGTGGTGAAATTGTATTGGCCATCGTCCTTCAGTACTTCAGCAAAAGTTAAGTAAGAACTAACCTTATCGGCTTTATTCTTTGCATCAGAAGCATATATGATAAGCGTTTCCTCATAATCAGACCTATTAGCATCGCTTATGTTCTCTATCTTAAAACCTCTCTGCTCCAACCTATCAGAGAGTTCACGAGCTTTTCCGACAACCCCGCATCCGTTCCTTATATCTAAAGCAACGTCCTCATTCCTAATAAAATTCGCCGGTAGCTCTCCATCCAATGGGAGATCATTTTTAACCCGATAGAGAATCTCGTCTATCTCTTTTTCGTCTGGAATAACATAGCTTACTCCACTCCTCATATCAGGTGTCCCTGGAAGCATAACACCATCGAGATCATCATCTTGCAATCCACTGAATTGCCTTCCTAAGGATATCATTTCACCTATGCTCATATCGCTCCGAGTATTTTCGGCAACAATTCCTGCCAATTCGGGAATTTTAAAAACGGACTTTATTCTTATGGATTCACTTAAAATAGCCTTCATAAATTTTTGCTGCCGCTCAATCCTTCCAAAATCCCCGTGGGCATCGTGACGAAATCTCACATATTTAAGAGCAGTTTTCCCATCAAGTCTTTGATAACCGGGGTCAAGAGATAGTTTGATTGAAGAATCTCTCATGCGTTTCTCAACGTAAACCTCCACCCCACCTAACGCATCAACAATTTCTTGGAATCCTTTAAAATCGACCATGACGTAGTGATGCATATCAATGCCAGTAAAGTCCTCAACAGTGCGAATCATAAGTTCCGCCCCACCCAACATATAAGCCGCATTTATTCTGTTGTAAGAATGGTCGGGTATTTTAACTCTAGTATCTCTCGGAATTGAAATCAAAACGGCCTTATCTGTTTTGGGGTTGAACCTCATTATGATTATAGTATCAGCTCTACCTTTGTCCTCTCCTCTAGTGTCGTTTCCCAGAAGTAAGATATTTATGGGCTTTTCTTTTTCCGGGTTAGAGAGTACTTTTTCAATCTTCGCTAAACCATTGCTCCCGTTGACAGAATTAATTTTCTGCTCCAGATTCTTCACGTAAGCAAAACCCGCAGCAACTCCGGCTAAAATTAGGATGAAAAGAATCAACGACATTTTACGAAAGATATGCCGAGGACGCTCTCTATCCTCGATAATCTCATTATTTAACACATCTTCTTCTCTTCTCTTCTTTAGATGTTTACCCACTTAAAAAGCACCTCAATAAAAAACAGCTTAAATTTTAGCATAATATATCAATAAGCTTAAACTCAATGAAAATAAAGAGAATTTAGGTAAGTTTTTTCCTTAAAATTTCGTTGACCAACTGAGGATTTGCACTACCTTTAGTAAGTCTCATAACTTGCCCCACTAAAAAACCGAGGGCTCTATCTTTTCCGCTCCCATACTCCTCAACAGCTTTCTTGTTTTCCTCCAAAACCATATCGACTATCTTTTCTATCGCATCCTCGTCGCTTATCTGGGACAAACCTCTCTCTTCAACTATAATCTTTGGTAATTTCCCCGACTCAAACATCTCTTTAAAAACATCCTTAGCCATTTTCCCACTAATTTGCCCCTTATCAATTAATCTCAATAACTGCACAAGATGCTTGGGAGTAACAGCAGACTCTTCTATCTTAAGATTGGTTGCATTTAAATGCATCGAAAATTCACCCATTATCCAATTACTTATCTTTTTAGCATCATTATAAGCTCTCGCACACTCCTCAAAATAATCACCCATTGTCTTTGAAGAAGTTAAGAGTTCCGCATCATAAACAGAGAGCCCATATGCCTCTACAAACCTCTTTTTTCTAGCATCAGGAAGCTCCGGCAATGTGTTCTTTAAATCTTCGATCCATTCTCCCGAAAGTTCCATGGGAACCAAATCGGGTTCCGGAAAATACCGATAGTCGTGAGCTTCCTCTTTGCTTCGTAGAGACATCGTAACATTGTTTGCGGCGTCCCAATGACGAGTCTCCTGAATTACTCTTTCATCCGCCCTGAGAAGCTCCCTTTGGCGCTCAATCTCATAAACAAGCGCCCTCTGAATGGCACGAAAAGAGTTCATGTTTTTAACCTCAGACTTTGTTCCAAGCTCCTTGGAACCCATGGGTCGCAAAGAAATATTAGCGTCACACCTGAAGGAACCTTCTTCCATATCACAATCGGAGACCCCCAGGTGTTCAATTATATTCTTAAGTTTCTGAACAAAGATTTTTGCCTCATCCGGCGTTCTAATATCGGGCTCGGTAACTATTTCAACCAACGGAACTCCCGCCCGATTGAAATCGACAAGACTATAATCGGCTCCACCAATCCGGCCACTTTCACCTATATGCGTAAGTTTTCCCGTGTCTTCCTCAAGATGAACTCTTGTTATACCCACTCTCCTGGTGTAGCCCCTTGAGCCGGAGCCCTCCAGGGCGAGGCCTTCCATCTCGATGTCCACATAACCACCCTCGCAGATGGGCAAATCATATTGAGATATCTGATAATCCTTGGGCATATCCGGATAGAAGTAATTTTTCCGATCAAACTTTGTAAAACTTGCAATTTTGCTATTTAAGGCAAGACCTATTTTCGCAGTGCATTCAATGGCTTTCTCGTTTGCTACAGGTAGCGACCCCGGCATGCCTAAACAAACCGGACATGTAAAAGTGTTCGGCTTCTCACCAAAAAATTTGGTCGAGCAACCACAAAACATCTTGCTCACCGTATCGAGTTCAACATGTATCTCTAGCCCTATTACCACTTCGTAGTTCATCTTGCCTCCGTCAAGTCTCCGTCAAGTCGATAGTCTCTTAGTTGGGAGTCAGTAGTCAAACTTTTTAAATGAACTACCACGGACTTACGTCCGTGGTTTCCTACATTTCAAGCTTCGCTTGTCCTAAGTCTTCTTTCTCTTGATATCCAAACAATATGATACTGACACCTATAAACACAGTGGGCTTGTCT
>JAUWKI010000043.1 GCA_030614255.1 Actinomycetes bacterium | reverse complement strand
TTTACCAATATCTTTCTCCGATACCTTGTTATCCAAACTATGTGATATTGAGTTTTGTATACAGCATGAGCTGATTTTCTTGCTCTCATGCTCTTATCTTACAAGAAGATGCAGGAAAATGCTCTCATCCCCGCCCTTACAGGCGGGGATTTCCCGCTGGATTAAATTAAAGATAATTGCCGCACACGGGGTTGGGTCTAAAGATGTAGTAAGAAGCGTTAAGGTGGCAAACTTGTGCGGGGAAGTGTTTTTAAAGTTTAAAACGGAAGTTTTGGAAGATGTATCTCGTTGTAGTGGTTGTGAGTGCATCTTTCCAAAAAAGACAGTTTGCGGTCAAATTAACTTGCCTTTAGTTTCCAAAGATAAGGTGGTTGGCTTGCTTGCCTTAGGGACGGATGAAAGTCATAAGCTTAAATACCCACAGATCTCTTTATTGGAAGGAATTGCTTATCAGTTAGCTATGGCAATTGAAAACGCGAGACTTTACGAAAAGGTAAGCAGCGAAAGGGTTAGATTAGATGCGATGTTTGCCAGCATGGGCGAAGGTATAATCACCGCTGATAAAAACAACAAAGTAGTAGCCGTAAATAAATTTGCGGGAGAAATCTTTGGTGTAAATCAAAAGGATTTGATAGGTAGAGATATCTTGCTTTGTCATCCAAAGGAAAAAAGAGGCTCGGTTCAGGAATTGATAAGGCAGTTTAAGAGTGGAGAATCCTCAGTTAAAGAGATGCGGATATCGGTTCAGGGTTCTCGTCTAATAAGGGCCAACCTTGCTCCTGTCAGAGATGAAGCTAATAAATTTTTGGGTACCGTTTTGGCGTTGCAAGATATTACTGAAAGAGAGCGTTTGTATAAAAAAACAAAAAAAGCTGCAGCCGAATTTTCGATACTTTATGAAATTAGCAAGATTTTAGGTTCTACCCTTGAGCTTGATACATTGCTCAACTTTCTCATCGACTCTACAGTGAAGACAATGAGTGCCGAGATTGGGTCGATAATGCTTTTTGACAAAGAATTGAATGAGATGAGAATTGTGGCAGCAAAGGGACTGGATAAAAAAATTATCGAAAAGACGTGTCTTAAACCAGGAGAAGGAATCGCCGGATGGGTTTTTGAAAAAGGTGAGGCCCTGTTGCTAGAAGATGTGGGAACCGACCCTCGTTTTAAAGCTCACGAAATGCGAAAAGAGCTGCGTTCGGCTCTCTCGATTCCTTTGAAGATTAAAGATGAGGTAATTGGGGTAATAAATATTGGGTCGAGTTGTCCTCAAAAATTTACGGATGATGACTTGAGACTTCTTTCCACCTTGTCCGGAGAGGCCGCTGTCTCAATATATAATGCCAAGCTCTTTAATGAATTAGAAGAGCTTTATATTGAAACCGTTAAGGCATTTGTCGAGGCGATTGAAGCTAAAGACTCTTATACGAGGGGTCACTCTGAAAATGTTACGAAATATGCAATTATGATTGCCGATAAGGTTGGTTTTTCTGCAAAAGATAAGAGTGTTCTTAAAACAGCCGCTTTGCTTCACGATATCGGCAAAATAGGCATAGAGGAAGATATCTTAAACAAACCATCAAATTTAACCGAGGAGGAATATGCCATTGTTAAAACTCATCCTCATATAGCAATTCAAATAATTGGGCAAATTCCTAAGCTTAAGGACGTAATCCCCATAATCTTTCATCATCACGAAAGATATGATGGTAAAGGTTATTTGAAGGGATTAAAAGGAGAGGAAATTCCCTTGGGAGCCAGGATATTAGCAGTCGCAGACTCTTTTGATGCTATGACTTCGGCAAGACCTTATAGAGAATCCCTGGGCTTCCAGCGAGCCGTTAAAGAATTGAAGAAGAATGCTGGCAAACAGTTTGATCCTTATATTGTTAAGGCTTTCCTAGAAGTCTTAGATGAACTAGGTTTAGAAGGATTGTTCGATAAAGAAGAATCAGAAAACGCGGGATAGAATGGTAAATCAAAGAGTCCAAGAGGGTAGTGGAAGCAGTTTGAAAAGAAGCAGTGTTTACAACAAATGATGAACTTTTTTGAAAAGCTAATTAGGAATACTTTCAACAAACTGCAGCAAGATTCATTTCAAAAAACCTGGACGTGATAATTCTCGAAAATTTAAAGACAGACAAATAAGCGATGAGGCAGTAGTAGTAATTAAAATCTGTCTTTTTAACTCCTCAGACAAGGCATAATTTATGATTGCAAAGACTAATTCTCCGTGCTAGAATACCTTTTGTGGAAAGATGCGGAAGTGGCTCAGTGGTAGAGCATCACCTTGCCAAGGTGAGGGTCGCGGGTTCAAATCCCGTCTTCCGCTCCAACACCGCTGAAAGCGGTGAGTGAATAGTGGGGAGTGAGGAGTAGTTTAAGGCTAGTGCAAGCTAGCGACATAATGCAGGGGGATACAAACGCTCAGAATACTCATGAAAAAGTAGTGGTTTTGGGTAATAGTAATTTTACTCCGTTCCTGTTCATCCACTTCGTTGAGCAAATGCGAGCGGAACTTGTGGAGAATAAATTCCTTGGTGGTAGGGCTGCTCCTCTTTTCCAGTCGCATTCTACTAATGCATATGCATAAAACAGGAAGGGATGAAGAGACTAGAAACTAAGAAACTACCGACTCCTGATTGCCCGCCTCTGGCGGGACTAACAGACTTTATACTTAATGGGCGGCGTAGCCAAGTGGGAAGGCAGAGGTCTGCAAAACCTCTATTCAGCGGTTCAAATCCGCTCGCCGCCTCCAAGTCACCGAAGATGGCTAATGGGAAATCAGGAGAAGGATTTTAATATTTAACTAACGACTTTCGACTAAACGGGCGCTTAGCTCAGTGGAAGAGTACTTCCTCGACACGGAAGGGGTCACTGGTTCGAACCCAGTAGCGCCCACCACACTTCGCTCTAACAAGTTAGAGCTTCGCGTGGCAAGTCAACTTTTGCTAAAAAAGACAAGATAGTTATGTAAGTAAAGTTAGAAGTGTGTCCTTCCGAAGCTCGAAAGAGCGAAGGAGGACTTAATTATTAAAGCTATGCGTGGCAAGCCATTCTTAAGAAGTGAGAAGAATGTCCTGAGTAGGGGAAATTTGTTCACCGAGTCGAAGGGTTAATTTACTTAGAATTTGTTAGTAGTTAAGGACTTTAAATCGTGGAGCAGGCTTTTGAGCCTGTCTTTTTTGTTTTCGAGCTCGTAATTATGTATACTAGCTTTGCTGTGATGACAATCAAAGAAGAAATTAAAGTTTGCTCATACGATTATTTGAGACGAGTCCCATAAAAAAGAAATAAACAAAAACAATAGATTTGATGATTTTTAATATAAGGGGGACGGTTATGAAGATAGGGTTAATAGGATTTGGTAAAACCGGGAAACTTGTGGCGAATGAGATTATAAAAGATGAAAATTGTAAGCTGGAATGGGTGCTGAGGAAATCTGCTAAAAATATTAGGGAGTATGCAAGCGATCTGTTGGGGCACGGTGATGGGGAAGGTAGAATTTATTCAATTGCCGAAGTGGATTTCAATATTTTTTTTAAAGAAAACTTTGTAGACATAATTATCGATTTTTCATGTGCGGAAGCGGTGGATGAATATGTTTATGCTGCTGAGTTAGGAACGAGGATTGTATCCGCAATCTCTAATTATGATGAGGACCATTTAAATAAACTTAAAAGTTTGAGCAAACATACTGCAGTGTTGTATTCTCCGAATATCACTTTGGGAATTAATTTTTTAATGGAAGCCGCTAAGGTATTACAACGTATAGCACCTTATGCAGATATAGAAGTAATTGAAGAGCATTACCGAGGAAAGACTGACGTTTCAGGAACCGCAGTAAAGATAGCTAAAAGTCTCGGCCTTGAACAAAAAGAACACATAAATTCAATACGGGTTGGTGGAATAATCGGGAGACATGAAATAGTTTTTGGTCTTCCAAATCAAACTATCAGATTGATTCATGAATCATTAGACAGGTCTGCCTTCGGTCAAGGAGCGATTTATGCAGCCAATTGGTTGGTCAACAAATCTAAAGGTCTATATAGTATGGAGGAGGTTTTGGCTCTAAGTTTTGCCGGAGGGGAAACCGGTATCTCGAAAACTTAATTTACTGGCGGAATATGTGTGCAACATGCTCACCGGAACTTTTATTATGGATATTTTGATATACTAAAACTTCCAATCCTTCCTTAAACCTAGAGACCGTATTTAATTACCAGCAAATTCGGAGTTTGTTGGTTTTCTTGTTTTGAATTATCTAAATAATCAAAAGAAAGATAGCTTTTTGAAGTACAAAAAAGATGGAGTAAAAAATTATTGGCGAGTAAGCGGGTATTTGCTTCTTTAGCTTTTAAATCACTGTGTTATAATTATTTCATTAATTTTTGGGAGGTTTATAGTGGCAAAAGAGATAAAAGTAACTCTTCCAGATGGTTCAAGAATGGAAGTTGAAAAAGGGACTACGATTTTTGAAATAGCAAATAAGATTGGTCCCCGGCTCGCCAAGGATGCATTGGCGGGAAAACTTGACGGGAAACTGGTTGATTTAAGTACGAGGTTGCCGGAAAATTCCACCATTGAAGTGATTACCTTTTCTTCTCCTGAAGGTCCTGATATCTATCGTCATAGTGTCTCACACATTATGGCCCAGGCAGTCAGTGAGCTTTATCCTGAAGCGAAATTTGGGATAGGGCCGGCCATAAAAGACGGATTTTATTACGACTTCGATTTAGAAAACCCCTTATCTCCTAAAGAGTTAGAGAAGGTTGAGAAGAGAATGAAGGAGATAATCAAAGAAGACACCTCTTTTACTTGTGAGGAGATGTCTAAAGAGAAAGCAATAGAACTTTTCAAATCGCTTAACCAAGAATACAAAGTTGAACTTATCGAGGAAATTGAAGATAAAACAGTTAAGGTGTATCAAAACGGAAATTTTGTTGATTTGTGCAGGGGCCCACATATTCTCTCAACTGGCAAAATTAAAGCTTTCAAATTGCTGAGTGTGGCCGGGGCCTATTGGCGTGGCGACGAAAAGAGACCGATGCTTCAGAGGATTTATGGAACTGCTTTTGATAGTTCTAAAAAACTTGAAGAATATCTGCATAATCAGGAAGAAGCTTTAAGAAGAGATCACAGAAAGCTGGGCAAAGAGCTCGATTTATTTAGCATAAATGATGATTTTGGGGCGGGACTTGTTCTTTGGCATCCAAAGGGAGCTTTGGTGCGAAAGATTATTGAAGATTTTTGGCGTGATGAGCATTTAAAGCGTGGTTACGAGATGGTAATGACTCCTCATGTTGCAAAAGTTGATCTCTGGAAAACGAGTGGACATTGGGATTTTTACCGTGAGAATATGTATTCTCCCATGAAAATTGAAGAACAGGAATATGTAGTCAAACCGATGAATTGTCCGGCTCACATTCTTATTTATAAGTCAAAAACGCGCAGTTACAGGGAGTTGCCACTGCGCTGGGCTGAACTCGGTACGGTTTATCGCTATGAGAGGTCCGGGGTTCTGCACGGTCTTTTGAGAGTAAGGGGATTTACCCAAGACGATGCTCACATTTTCTGCCACCCTGGTCAGATTGAAGACGAAATCTTGAAGATTCTTGATATTGCACTCTATATGTTACGGACATTTGGGTTCAATGAATACGAAATTTATGTTTCGACCAGGCCAGATAAGTATGTTGGTACCTTGGAGCATTGGGAAAAATCAACGGCTGCGTTAAAGAAGGCGCTTGAAGAAGCTGGATTGGATTACCGAATAGACCCGGGAGAAGGTGTTTTTTACGGGCCTAAAATAGATATAAAAATTAAAGATGCTTTGGGAAGAGCATGGCAGTGCTCAACGATTCAAGTCGATTTTAACATCCCCGAACGTTTCGATATAACTTATATGGCTAAGGACAACAGAGAACATCGTCCCATTATGATACATAGGGCCATTCTGGGTTCGATGGAAAGATTTATAGGGTGTTTAATCGAGCATTATGCTGGAGCTTTTCCGACTTGGCTTGCTCCCATACAAGCTATTGTACTTCCAATTGCCGACAGACATAATGACTATGCGAATGAGGTAGTCTCCGAACTTTCCAGAGCGGGAATCCGAATTGAGGCGGATTTAAGGTCTGAATCCGTGAATAAAAAGATACGTGACAGTCAAGTGCAAAAGATACCCTATATGGTTATTGTTGGGGACAAGGAAATTGACACTCAAACCATCTCGGTTCGAACCAGAAGTGGTGAAGATAGACGGGATATGTCATTGCAGAAATTTTTAAGTGGTTTAGTCAAAGAAATGAATGAAAGAATCTAGGTTTGGGCCCTATTGCCTCATCTAAAAATATACTCCAAATGAGTATTCGTTGCCTCATTTAAAATGTATTCGAAATCTTTGCCTTCTTTCCCTTCGGCCTGAGCGCTATCGAAAGATTGCATCCTTCTCAAC